>DGRY01000082.1 GCA_002391185.1 Prevotella sp. UBA4376 | reverse complement strand
TTCTTCTGGTTTTCTTCCTAACACATGGAATTACTGGTGAGCCGAAAAAAACAGTTTTTTTCTTTGTTATTACTCTCGTTTGCTGTACCTTTGGATAAGGTGGGCGGCACTCGGTAATAAAAAGAAAAAAACAAGTTTTTTTCTTTGTTATTACTCTCGTTTGCTGTACCTTTGGATAAGGTGGGCGGCTCTCGGTAATAAAAAGAAAAAAACAAGTTTTTTTCTTTGTTATTACTCTCGTTTGCTGTACCTTTGCAAATGAATTAAATTTTCCCCTCAATAATGAAAGAATTAGCTTTAAAGTACGGATGTAATCCTAATCAGAAGCCAGCCCGAATCTATATGGAAAACGGCGAACTTCCTGTTGAAGTATTAAATGGTCGTCCTGGGTATATTAACTTCATGGATGCACTAAACTCATGGCAGCTTGTTAAAGAGTTGAAGGCAGCTACTGGTCTGCCTGCAGCTGCAAGTTTCAAACACGTAAGCCCTGCAGGAGCTGCTGTTGGTTTGCCATTAAGCGATACACTAAAAAAGATTTATTTTGTGGATGATGTTGACTTTGAACTTACTCCATTGGCATCAGCCTATGCTCGTGCCCGCGGTGCCGACCGTATGTGTTCATATGGCGATTTCTGTGCACTAAGCGATACTTGTGATAAGGAGACAGCATTACTCATCAAACGTGAAGTGAGCGATGGTGTTATAGCACCAGACTATACCCCTGAGGCATTAGAAATACTTAAAGAAAAGCGTAAAGGCACATATAACATTATCAAAATAGATCCAAACTACAAACCTGAGCCTATTGAGCATAAGCAGGTATTTGGCATCACTTTTGAACAGGGACGCAACGAGATTGACCTGAACGATAGCGCACTCTTTGAAAACATACCTACAAAGAACAAGACATTCACAGCCGAGGCTCTTCGCGATTTGAAGATTGCTCTCATCACATTGAAATATACTCAGAGCAACTCTGTATGCTATGTTAAGGATGGTCAGGCTATTGGTATCGGTGCTGGTCAACAGAGCCGTATCCACTGTACTCGTCTGGCTGGCAATAAGGCCGATGAATGGTGGATGCGTCAAAGTCCACAGGTTCTTGCACTACCATTCAAGGAGAATATTCGTCGTGCAGACCGTGACAATGCAATCAACGTATATCTGTCAGAAGAATGTGATGACGTATTGCGTGATGGCGCTTGGCAGAACTTCTTTACAGAGCAGCCCAAGCCATTCACCCGTGCAGAGCAGCTTGCTTGGATTGCTGAGAACAAGAATGTATCAGTAGGTTCTGATGCTTTCTTCCCATTTGGCGACAACATTGAACGTGCCCACAAGAGCGGTGTAGAATTTATTGCTCAGGCAGGTGGAAGTATTCGTGATGACAATGTTATCGAAACTTGCGATAAATATGGAATCGCCATGGCATTCACTGGTGTGAGATTATTCCATCATTAATATATTTTTATGGCAGACGACTTTCAGGACATTCTTGAAAATGGCATAAGCTTCAAAAAAGCATCAGGTCCTAAAAAGGACGATGGCAAAGTGAAGACTAAAGCCAAGAAGAAAAAGTACATTACTGGTGCTCATGGTAGCGGTTCGGCAAAACAAAAAGCCAAATATCGCCAGCAACGAGCAAACAGAAAGAGCCAAAAGCACTAAGCGTGCTTAAGACAAAAAGAAAGGAGCGGAACCTCATTAGAGATTCCGCTCCTTTTATATTACTTGTCACTATTTCTTTTTTATACTACCATTCTTACCTAACACAAGCACCACTTGCTGTAGCTCATGTTTGGAATGATCAAAGACTAAAGCAGGATTAAGACGACGTCCTTTAAAATATAGTTCAAAATGAAGATGCTCTGTTGTTGCACGACCTGTACGTCCAGTAAGTCCTATAACCTCACCTGCTTTTACCTTCTGCCCTACCTTTACAAGATTCTTACTTTGATGACTGTAAAGAGTTTCAAAGCCATATCTATGACGAATACGAATACAATTTCCATAACCAGCGAATGGTCCTGCTTTAACAACCACTCCATCAAAAGCAGAAACAACATTGTCGTTAGGACGCGTTTTGAGATCAACTCCTGAATGATGACGTGCACCACCATACGGACTGATAACTTTACACCCAGGAAGAGGATAAGCCCAATAATCAGCCTTCAAGGCTGAAAGATCAAGCTCATAAGTGGAACTTTCAGCAAATACGTCCTCATCAAGCCCTGGACGCTTTTCCTTAACATCATCCTTCGGCTTGCCCAATGTGGTTATATTAACATGTTTTCCAGCACGAGTACAAGTAACAATCTGCTTATGAAGCTTATGTGAACGAATACCCAAGATGATTTCAGGATTAATACGCGAACCATTAACCATTATAGTAAAATGAAGAAAAGTACGCTCCTTATTACCACCAACAATGGCAATAGTCTGCCCAGCTTTCACTCTATCCCCTACCTTAACAAGATTTTGGGCATTTTGTGCATAAACAGTTTCAAGTCCATTATCATGTCGCACAACAACAACTTTACCATAGAGACCTATTTCACGTGAAAGGCGCACAACACCATCAAACATACATTTAACAGCATCACCCTTCTGAGTAGTAATCTCAAGAGCCTGATTATTATCCACCAAAACAGCTTTTCCCACAGGAAGAGGGAAAGAATACTCTGAACCTTTCAGAGAATGGAAATTAATACTAAAAGCATTTGAACGCTGAAAAAGTCCTGGAGTAGGAACACTTATCTGTTGTTGCTCGCTGGCTGAAAATTTATCATTGCCTTGTGCAAACAAATGTAATGACAAAAGCAGAAAACCTGCCAACAAAAAAAATCTAATAGTTTTATTCATGTACTAAGGTATTTACAAAGGTTATCGCATATATATTATTTCATGAGAATTCCTGTATATATTCTTCCAGAATGAATTCCTAATCTTCTGGCAGAAAAGAAATCGTTGTAATTGCTATAGGTGCATATATCAGAACTTTGAATATTGTTTTCCAATACACCACAATGTATCAATTGCAACTTATTACATAGAGGAAGATCAATATGCCACTTTTCTTTCTTTTCAGATATCAAATGCATATCGAAGTTTGCATCAACAAAAGCATCATATACTTCCTGCCCCACTTCAAAAGCCTTTAACGAAATGCCAGGGCCAATAACAGCCTGCAAATCACAAGGATTGCAATTATACTGTTTCTGCATCGTTTCAATGGTATTTACAACGATACGCTGCTGAGTACCACGCCACCCAGCATGAACAGCAGCCGAAACACGAAGAACAGGATCATATAGCAATACAGGTATGCAATCGGCTGTTGAAACACCTATACATATCCCAAACTTATTAGTGACAATAGCATCTACACCATCCAAATAAGCGGCTTTATCAGGTAGTGAAAGCTGGAAGAAAGAATCATCTATTGTCCTGACAAGCGTTTTATGTACTTGATGGGGAATAATAATACGGTCGGCATTTATTCCCAATTCAGAAGCTAATAGTTCTAAGTTGTGTGAAGTATGCTCATTACTATCTCCACACCACAAGTTTATGTTAAATTCACCATAAGAATTGTTGCTTACTCCACCTCTACGGGTTGACGAGAAAGCAACAACATCGTGAGCTATATGATACAAATGAAGTTGTGGATGCATGAACGTTTAAACCTCCTCGTATTCAAAGTCCTCGAGTTCATCACCTTCCTCCTCATCATCAACATATTCAAAATCGTCTTCTGCCTCAGGATCTTCTTCACGAACCTCATCGTAGAAACGACTCATATCCTTATCACGATGCACAAGGGTGTCTTCAGCTGTTATCTCTTGAAGCTTATTGCTTTCGCTGTTAAGTTCATTCCACAGTACATCCTTAAGTTCATTAAGTCCTTGCCCTGTTACCGCTGAAATAAACACCACAGGAAGATCATCAGGAAGTGTTTCCTTGAGCATTTCTATGAGTTCGTCATCAAGAAGGTCACACTTTGTGATAGCCAGAACACGATGCTTATCAAGGAGCTCAGGATTAAACTGCTTTAGCTCGTTGAAAAGAATATCATAATCTTTCTTTATATCATCAGTATCACCTGGAATCATGAAAAGGAGCAATGAGTTGCGCTCTATATGGCGCAGGAATCGAAGTCCCAAGCCCTTACCTTCAGCAGCTCCCTCAATGATACCTGGGATATCAGCCATAACAAAAGACTTATTGTCATGGTATCCCACAATACCAAGCGAAGGTTCCATTGTGGTAAAAGGATAGTTTGCTATCTTAGGACGTGCATTGGATACTGCAGACACGAGTGTTGACTTTCCAGCATTAGGGAAACCAACAAGACCCACATCGGCAAGTAGTTTAAGCTCAAGAATGATAGTCATCTCCTGCATTGGTTCACCTGGCTGTGCATAGCGAGGAGCCTGATTGGTTGAAGTGCGGAACTGAAAATTACCCAAACCGCCACGTCCGCCTTTAAGAAGCAGAACTTCTTGACCATCATAAGTTACATCACAGACATATTTACCTGTTTCGGCATTATAAACCACAGTACCACAAGGAACATCAATATATACATCCTTACCATCGGTACCATGACATTTATCACGTCCTCCATTACCTCCATGCTCAGCGTAAACATGACGCTGATATTTCAAGTGAAGCAACGTCCAATAATTGTGGTTGCCTCGAAGATACACGCTTCCTCCACGTCCGCCATCACCACCATCAGGACCGCCATTGGGTTGATATTTCACGTGGCGAAGGTGCATGGATCCTCGGCCACCCTTACCAGAGCGGCAATATATTTTTACGTAGTCGACGAAATTAGAGTCAGCCATATTGAAAAATTGAAAGATTGAAAGATTGAAATATTGAAAAATTAAAAATTGAAAAATTGAGAGATTGAGAGATTGATAGACTCAAAAACAAAAAAACACCTCACCATTTTTATATACCTCCCCTTATAAAAAAGGGGAGGTTGGGAGGAGTCTTTAAATATTGTCAATAATATCACAAACACGAGCAAAGATCTCGTCAACAGTGCCAAGACCTTCTACGTGATGATGAATGCCTTCATTAGCATACCAGTCGATAAGAGGAGCAGTCTGGTTGTGATAAACATCGAGACGCTTCTTAATTGTTTCCTCATTGTCATCGCTACGACCGCTAACCTTACCACGATTGATAAGACGAGCCATGAGTTCATCCTCTGGCACACTAAGTTCAATCATAGCAGCAACCTTGTGTCCACGCTCTGCAAGCATCTTCTTAAGAGCCTCAGCCTGTGGAGTTGTACGTGGGAAACCATCAAAGATAACACCCTTGTGGTCTGCACCGAATGAATCGTAAACACTTGCAAGAATATCAACCATCAATTCATCAGGGATAAGTTTACCCTCATCAATGTAACCTTTAGCTGTCTTGCCGAGTTCAGTACCCTTCTTAATCTGATCACGAAGTACATCACCAGTAGATATATGACCAAAGCCATACTTTTCAATCATCTTGTCGCTCTGTGTACCCTTACCAGCACCAGGAGCACCGAAAATTACAATATTCTTCATTTTCTCTTCTTATAATAATTATTTCGCTTTTCCTCTTACTCTTCATCAAGCACATAGATATCCTTTAGCTGACGTCCCTGCTGATCATAGTCAAGACCATAACCAAGTATGAAGTCATTAGGAATTTCCATTGCTGCATATTCAATATTCAAAGGCACCTGAAGCTTACCTGGCTTAACAAGCAATGTGCAGATATGTATTGACTCAGGATGACGGGTACCAAGACTCTCCACCATACGCTTCATTGTGAAACCAGTATCAACGATGTCCTCAACAATGACAACAGTACGACCAGTCAAGTCCTCGTTCAATCCAATAACTTCCTTGATTTTTCCTGTCGAAGTTGTTCCCTGATATGAAGCCAATTTTACAAATGAAATCTCACATGGAATTGTTATTTCACGCATCAAATCAGCAGCAAAAATAAAACTACCGTTGAGCACAGCCAACAGCAATGGATTTTTTCCCGCCATGTCATGATTGATTTTCTCGGCAACAGCCTTTACGCGCTTCTTAATTTCCTCCTCAGGAATAAAAATCTTAAAAGTTTTATCCAGAACCTTAACTTTGTCCATTGTACAATGATTTATATATTTGGTGCAAAATTACTAAAAATATAGCAAACGTTTGTCATTGATTGTGATTTATTTAGTAAATTTGCATTCGTATGAAGATTTTTACAAGTGCTCAGATTCATGAGCTTGACAGATATACCATTGAACACGAACCAATCAGTTCGATTGATTTAATGGAACGGGCAGCCAAAGCTATCACTCACGCCATCAAAGAAAGATGGGGGAAGGCTACCCCCATTGTTGTGTTTGCCGGTCCGGGAAACAATGGTGGCGACGCTCTTGCTGTGGCTCGTCTTTTAGCCGAAACAGGTTATCTGATTGATGTGTATCTCTTCAATATTCAGAATCACCTATCTGACGATTGTGCAGCAAACAGAAAACTTCTCGTTGATGGAAACAAGGTGAGAAGTTTCAAAGAAATAAACACCAATTTCGATCCACCAAAATTGGGCGCAGACACACTTGTTATCGACGGTTTGTTTGGCAGCGGACTAAACAAGCCTTTAGTAGGTGGCTTTGCATCTCTTGTAAAATACATCAACAGTTGCCCTGCAAAAGTTGTAAGCATTGACATTCCGTCTGGATTGATGACAGAAGATAACACCTACAACGTGCGTCAAAATATCATTCAGGCACATCTCACCTTAACCTTAGGACAGCCAAAGCTTGCTATGCTATTAACCGACAATCAGCAATATCTTGGCGAGGTTAAGGTTTTAGACATTCTTTTATCCGAGGAATATATCAACAAAACAGATACTCCATTCAGGCAAATTGAAGAAAATGAGATACGAGCCATGCTACGTCCGCGCGGTGATTTCGAACATAAAGGGAGTATGGGCAACGCACTGCTGATAGCTGGTTGTTACGGAATGGCAGGAGCTGCAATATTAGCAACAAAAGCTTGTCTAAGAGCTGGTGCAGGAAAGGTTACTACTCACACTCCAAAACGCAACTATGACATAATGCAGATAAGTGTTCCTGAAGCAGTATTGCAGATGGACAACGAAGAAACCATCTTCTCAGAAGCAGTAGCTACCGAAGACTATGATGCTCTTGGCATTGGTCCAGGACTTGGAAAACAGGAGTCAACAGCTATTGCGCTGATAGCTCAGATTCGCCGTTCCACATGTCCGTTAGTGATTGATGCTGATGGATTGAATATTCTTGCAAACCACCGTGCTTGGATGCAACAATTACCTCACGACATAATAATGACTCCTCACCCAAAGGAATTTGATCGTCTTGAAGGTTCAACCTGCAACGGAAGCTACGATCGCTTATCAAAAGCGCTCAATTTGGCAGAACGCATGCATTGTTACATAATACTTAAAGACCATTTTTCTGCCCTCTGCACACCTAAGCACGAAGTTATATTCAACTCAACAGGTAATAGCGGTATGGCAACAGCTGGTAGTGGAGATGTTCTTACAGGAATTATAACCGGATTATTAGCTCGTGGCTATTCATGCAAAGAAGCAAGTATTCTCGGAATGTATCTACATGGACTGGCAGGCGACCTTGCTATCAAGGATATAGGCAAAGAAAGTTTGATTGCCAGCGACATTATTGACTATTTACCCAAAGCCTTTTTGCGCCTTGAGGACTAAGTATAAACCATTATAAATTCAAAACGACTAAAGTTATGAAGAAAATCGCAACCCTACTGGCAGCCGTCTCTCTCATGATGCCTATAACAACATCGGCACAGAGTGTTCAAGGAACATCATATTTTCTGCCTAAAACGGTTTTGAAATTTCATCTCCTTGTTGAAAAAACTACTTTCAAGCCAGGAGAATTAGCCGAATATGCCGACAAATATATGAAGCTGAGGAATGTGGGCACTGCCCCCAACACCAGCTACAAAATTGTTAGAGTGAACATTGAAAAAACAAGTGTGCCAGATAGCAGTAAGATGTACACAGCTCTAATAGACAAGAAACATAGCATATTCAGTATTAAACGCACAGATGAAGGTATTCTCCAAGCTATAAATGCTGAAGGCGAGCCACGAGAGTTCTACAAGCCTTTCAAGTCTGCCCCAAAAGCAAAAGTTCTTAATGCAAAAGACTATATGAACCAAGATATTCTCTCTGCCGGCAGTTCGGCTAAAATGGCAGAACTAATTGCACAGGATATCTATGAAATAAGGGAAAGTAGAAACGAACTCTCACGCGGCAATGCCGACTATATGCCTAAAGATGGTGCTCAGCTTAAGATTATGCTATCAAACTTAGACACTCAGGAAAAGGCGCTTATGCAGGTGTTTACAGGCACAACAGAGAAAGACACCACAGAACACGTTGTTACATTCATCCCAGAAAAAACAATTGACCGCACTACCCTCTTCAGATTCTCAAAGAAGCTCGGACTTGTTGATGCAGATGATCTTTCAGGCGAACCTTATTATATTAGTATAAGTGATGAGCATATTATTCCTGAACTACCTATCGAAGCTCAGACTGATGAGAAAAAGAAAGATAAAGACAACTGTGGTGTATATGTTAATCTCCCTGGCAAAATTAACATAACACTTACCAATAGTCAAAGCCAACTGATAACAAGCGAGATTTACGCTGCCCAGTTTGGTCGCACAGAAAGTCTCAGTGGAGAACTCTTTGGAAGAAAGCTCACAACACATCTTGTTGTTGACCCTATTACTGGTAATGCAAAGAGTTTAAAAGTTGAGCCGATTGAATAAAATGGGGAATGTGGAGTGTGGAATGTGTAATTGATCGGCTTCGCCGATTATCAATGATTTAATGAATAATGAATGACATAATGCCTACAGCATAGTTAATTTTTCATTTATTAATTTAAAATCGCACAAAGTGCGACTAATTCCACATTACACACTACACATTACACACTAAAAAAAGGCGCACCCGAAAGGATGCGCCTTAATTTTTATATTGCTTATATTAATTATTAGCAATTTGCGAGCTTGTTGTCTGAACCAAGTACGTCAACAATCTTGTGCTTGTACATATCTGTCATGTAAGCACGAGCTACCTTACCATACTGACGTGGGTCGAAGTAGTCTGGGTGCTCAGCCAAAGTCTCACGTACACCAGCAGTGTAAGCCAAACGAGAGTCTGAGTCGATGTTGATCTTGCAAACAGCGCTCTTAGAAGCCTTACGAAGCTGATCCTCTGGGATACCGATAGCGTTAGGCAACTTACCACCGTACTTGTTGATAATCTCAACATACTCCTCAGGAACTGAAGAAGAACCGTGGAGAACGATTGGGAAACCAGGAAGCTGCTTCTCGATTTCTGCGAGAACATCGAATGCCAATGGAGGAGGAACGAGCTTGCCTTCTGCATTACGTGTGCACTGCTCAGGAGTGAACTTGTAAGCACCGTGGCTTGTGCCGATGGAGATGGCCAGGCTGTNNGCGTCGGGCAGGTTACCACCGAACTTGTTGATGGTGTCAACCTCGTCCTGAGGAACTGAAGATGATCCGTGGAGAACGATGGGGAATCCAGGAAGTTTCTTCTCGATCTCGTGCAGAACGTCGAATGCGAGTGGGGGAGGAACGAGCTTACCAGTCTTGGGGTCACGTGTGCACTNNGAAGTACCGATAGAGATAGCGAGTGAATCGCAACCTGTACGTGTAGCGAAGTCAACAACTTCCTCTGGCTTTGTATAGTGGCTCTCAGCAGCAACTACCTCGTCCTCTACACCAGCAAGTACACCAAGCTCAGCCTCAACAGTTACGTCGTGAGCGTGTGCATATTCAACAACCTTCTTTGTAAGAGCGATGTTCTCCTCGTAAGGAAGTGCAGAACCATCAATCATTACAGAAGAGAAGCCCAT
>DGRY01000074.1:32000-32622 GCA_002391185.1 Prevotella sp. UBA4376 | reverse complement strand
TATATATAATAATGAGGAGTGGCTCTCTGCTCATCGACTTGTTGAAGACGAGATATTTGTTCCTGCTATTCGTAACCTCGAGAAAAAGAATCGCCAAAGCGATGTTAGCGTGAAAATCAGCAATATGATTAATCAGAGCCAGGATAATTCTGATGCTTTGAGCGATCGTGAAAAAGATGTTATTGTTAGCCTTGTTCAAGGTATGACAAACAAGGAAATAGCTGATCATCTGTGTATTTCTACCAATACTGTTATTACACATCGACGCAATATTGCACGCAAATTGCAGATTCATAGTCCGGCTGGTCTTACTATCTATGCTATTGTCAATAACTTAGTGGATATTTCGTCAGTAATACTTTAAAAACCACTGTAAATAATCTTGAAATTAATTCGCTAATAATTGTAAAAATGTATAAGAAAATCGAGCTGTTATGCTCGATTTTTTCTTTTTTATGCTATCTTTGCGACTAATCGAAACTATCACATGGGTTAATTTAATATTATGATTTCTGCATGGAGTTTTCTTCTCAGGAGAATTCATAAAAATGAAAATCACAAAAAAAGTTTTCCCTAAAGCTAAATCTTTTACACTATATGGAAATTAAAAACTTTACCATTA
>DGRY01000074.1:29311-31921 GCA_002391185.1 Prevotella sp. UBA4376 | reverse complement strand
TCTCGCTTGACAAGATTATGAATGCTATTATAAAGGCATTCGAGTCCGTAAATGAACCAGCTGATCTGGGCTCTATTTCTAAGATTATCAGTCATTTGGATATTCATGAGGGTATCAAGGTGGAAGATATTCAGAATCAGGTTGAGGAGGCTCTTATGCGTGAAGGTTATTATAAGGTGGCCAAGAGTTTTATGCTTTACCGTCAGCAGCACACCGAAGACCGTGAAACTCTTTCCAAGCTTAAGTTTCTGTCTGAATACTGTGAGGCATCCAATGCAGCAACAGGTTCAAAGTATGATGCTAATGCCAATGTAGAACATAAAAACATCGCTACTCTTATTGGTGAGTTGCCAAAATCAAACTTTATTCGCCTTAATCGTCGTCTCCTTACAGATAGGATAAAAAAAATATACGGAAAGGAACTCGCAGATGAATATATCTATTTGCTCACTCATCATTTTATCTACAAGAATGATGAAACTAATCTTGCCAACTATTGTGCTTCCATCACGATGTATCCATGGCTCATAGGAGGTACTACCAGCATTGGAGGTAATTCAACAGCGCCAAGTAATCTGAAATCATTCTGTGGTGGTTTCATCAACATGGTGTTTATGGTTAGCTCTATGCTTGCTGGTGCGTGTGCCACACCTGAGTTCCTCATGTATATGAATTATTTCATAGAACTTGAATACGGTAAAGACTATTTCAAACGTCCTGACGAAATAGTTGATTTAAGTTTAAAGAAACGTAGCATTGACAAGGTTATCACCGATTGTTTTGAGCAAATCGTTTATTCTTTGAATCAGCCAACTGGTGCTCGTAACTATCAGGCTGTGTTCTGGAACATTTCGTATTATGACAAATACTATTTTGAAAGTCTGTTTGGTAATTTCTATTTCCCCGATGGCACACAACCCGATTGGGAGGGACTGAACTGGCTTCAGAAACGTTTCATGAGATGGTTCAATGAAGAACGCACAAAGACTGTTCTCACATTCCCTGTTGAAACTATGGCTATGCTTACTGAGAATGGCGATTGCAAGGATAAGGAGTGGGGCGATTTTGCTGCCGAGATGTATGCGGCTGGTCATAGCTTCTTTACCTATCTTAGCGACAACGCAGATTCACTCAGTTCATGCTGCCGTTTGCGTAACGAAATTCAGGACAATGGCTTTAGCTACACTCTTGGTGCAGGTGGTGTTTCAACGGGTTCAAAATCTGTGCTCACCATTAATCTCAATCGCTGCATCCAGTATGCCGTTAACAACAAACAGGACTATAAGGAGTTCCTTTCTCACGTTATTGAACTATGTCATAAGGTTCAGATTGCCTATAATGAGAATCTTCTTGAACTGCAGAAACATGGTATGTTGCCTCTGTTTGATGCAGGATATATCAATATGTCACGTCAGTATCTCACCATTGGTATTAATGGACTTGTAGAGGCTGCTGAATTTATGGGTTTACAGATTACTCCAAACGATAAGTATAAGGCTTTTGTTCAAGAGCTGTTAAGTCTGATAGAGAAATTCAACAAGCAGTATCGCACCAAGGATCTCATGTTCAACTGCGAGATGATTCCAGCAGAGAATGTTGGTGTTAAGCATGCAAAGTGGGATCGTGAAGATGGCTATTTTGTTCCTCGTGATTGCTATAACAGCTATTTCTATGTTGTAGAAGATGATAGTTTGAGCATTATTGATAAATTCAAACTCCATGGTGCTCCGTATATTGAACATCTCACAGGTGGTTCGGCTCTTCACATGAACCTTGAGGAGCATCTATCTAAGGAACAGTATCGACGTTTGTTCAGTATTGCTGCACGTGAAGGATGTAACTATTTCACCTATAATATTCCTAATACAATCTGTAATGATTGCGGACATATTGATAAGCGCTATCTGCACGAGTGCCCATGCTGTCATAGTAAGAATGTTGATTATATGACACGTATAATCGGTTATCTCAAGCGTGTAAGCAATTTCTCTGCACCACGTCAGGCAGAGGCTTCACGTCGATTCTATCAGCACAATCCTGCTGAGAAGTTGCAACCTGTTGAAGCGTAAACATGTATCTGTATGAAATACGTTAACACCGGAATCGTTTTCCAAGAAATACCTGATGAGATAACGCTTGCTATCAATATCAGTAATTGTCCTTGTCATTGTCCTGGCTGTCACAGTAAGTTTCTGTGGCAGGACATTGGTGAGGTACTCTCTCCTGTTGTTCTTGATGGTTTTGCTCGGGAATATGGTGCCAATGTAACGTGTTTTTGTTTTATGGGTGGCGATGCTGAGCCTGAATATATCAACCAACTGGCGCAATATATGCATAGAGTTCACCCAGAGTATAAAATAGGGTGGTATAGTGGGCGCATTCGCGTGCCACGTGTTGTTAACAAGTTTGATTTTGATTACATCAAGGTTGGACCATATATAGCTCATCTCGGTTGTTTAAAGAACCCAACAACCAATCAACGTCTTTATAAAAAAAAATCAGATAGTGACTTCGTTGACATAACATACCGATTCTGGAAAGAATCATCTCCCAAACCCAGTGCTAAGCAAGCTTAGCATCTGGAAATTGAAATATTGAAAGATGGAAATA
>DGRY01000074.1:22678-29216 GCA_002391185.1 Prevotella sp. UBA4376 | reverse complement strand
TGGAAATAATGAAATATTGAAAGATTGAAAGATGGAAATAATGAAATATGGAAGTATTTAAAGCGCTTCGCGCTTCTTTATCAATTATCAATTATCAATTATCATTTATCATTTTTCATTTTTCATTTAGCACGCTTTTGGCGTGCGCAGCTATATTTTGTTTATATCCACATATCCGTGCATCACGGCATATATTGTTAGTGCGCTCACACTCTTTAGTCCCAGTTTTTCTTGGATATTCTTTCTGTGAGTGATTACCGTGGTAAGTCCGATATTCAGTATGTTGGCAATTTCCTTGTTTATCTTTCCCTGTGCAACTAATGATAATACCTCAATCTCTCTATCGCTAAGTTGTTTGCTAACATGTTTTTCTTGCATTTTAGGTAGGTTTCTTCCGCCTGCATGACCAAACTGAGCCAGTTCCAGCAGTCTTTTTACCAGCTGCTCCTCACTTGTGTTCGCGCTGATGCAATGAAAACCGCTTAACTGCGAGTTTGGATTATTTGATGTTGTAAGTACAACGGTTTTACGTTGTCGGTCAAGGAAAAACGCACGATTTTCAAGTACAATATTCATCGACACAAAATAATGAAAGAAATGGTCAACATTGCTTTCTTTAAACTCGTTGAATGAGTAAAATGATTTTACCTCCATGATAGGCATTACCTGTTGAAGAAGATTCTTCAGCCCCATTATCGCCAAAGTATTGTTATCTATGATAGCAACTTTTGGGCGACCGCTACCTATCATTTCTTGCATTTTCTTTGTGTCCATCTTTTCTTCTTTTCTGTTTTTAAAGGAATGGTGATAGTAAATGAGCAAACCAGCCACGGAATTTCTGCCATCCAGTGCGCCATTTATTCCATCTCTCTTGTGTCAGCATAAAGCTTTGTGCTTTCTCTTCATCAAAGAGTTTGTCAAGCTGATTGGTGGTGCATTTGTTTAATATAACAGCATTCTCCTCATAATCCCAACTCAATGAACGAGAGTTCAGATTGGCAGAGCCAACGGTACACACTCTGCCGTCAACCATTATCACTTTTGTGTGATGAAATCCACCTTCAAACATCCATATAGTGCAGCCTGCTTTCATCAGTTTATGTGCGTTGTAGAAACCACAATCAGGTGTTAGTGGAATATCGCTCTTTGTGCTTAGCATAATCTCAACTTTCACACCTCTTTTGGCTGCATTCTTTAGTGCTTTCTTTATTTTGTGGTTTAGTGTGAAATATGGATTTATAATCTTTATACTGTCTTGCGCGTTGTTGATGGCCGATAGATAGAACTGGCGTATAATTCTGTTGCTTGTTCTTGGCTCACGGTTTATTATGCCAACAGTCATATTGCCGCTATCTTCACATGGAGCCTGCTTCAGACCTTTGATATAGTCGGCATTATGAATACCTCTGTAATATTTTGTGCCATTGATATTCTGTTTGGCTGTTTTGTTCCACATCCTTATGAATATGCCTTGCAACTCGTTCACCACATCACCTTCTAAACGGCAATGCATATCATGCCATTCGCCCACCTTGTTAGTTCCATTTATGTAATAGTCGGCAACGTTCATACCTCCTGTGTATGCTATTTTGCCGTCTATAACCACAATCTTTCTGTGATCGCGTGAAAACACATGGTTTATGAAGGGAAAGGTGATAGGGTCAAATTCATAGATTTCTATGCCGAGGTCGCGAATCCTTTTCAGGTCGCGGTTCTTCATAGGTTGGTTGTTTGATGTGTTTCCAAACGCATCATAGAGCAAACGCACTTCAACGCCTTCTTTCACCTTAGGTGCAAGGTGGTTAATCAGTTCTTTGTTTATCGAGTCGTTGCGAAAGTTGAAATATTCCATGTGTATCGAGCTCTTTGCCTGGTCAATAGCACGGAATAAATCGTCAAATTTCTCCTGCCCATTGGTTAGTAGCACAACTGAGTTGTTGCTTGTGAAGTTCACACCAAGCATCCTCAAATCGTGTGCCACCAACGAGTCGGCAGTTTGCGCTTTCGCCATCGTCACGATGGTAAGCAATATAAATAATACTACTTTCTTCAAATTACTATTTTTCTTATTTAGCCAATATTTTTTTATTTTCGCTTTTGTGGTGGCTAAGTAAAAGTCACCTTGTTTTATCCGTTCATGAGTGAAGCTGCATAGCTATCAACAATACCAAGTAGGTGCTTGCTCTTGTCGGTTACCAAAACAGAATGAATTTTGTGCTTGTGCATTATGCTCTGTATTTCTGTAATCTTTGTTGCGGGACTTACCATCTTTGGGGTAGGGGTCATAATGTCGCTCACGCGATGGTCAAAGAATTGTGCCTGCCATTTCTCCATAGCTCTACGGATGTCGCCATCGGTAATTAGACCTTCTACGCGGCCTTCGGCATCAAGACTAACACCTAAGCCCAGCTGACCCTTGCTCACTGCAATGATAGCTTCGCCCAAGTGCATTTCTTTTGGTATGATAGGTAAGTCTTCACTTCTCATCACATCTTCAGCTGTTGTAAGCAGTCTACGACCTAACTCACCTCCAGGATGGAACTGTGCAAAGTCTCTTGGCTTGAAGTCGCGCACTTGCATCAAGGCAATGGCAATAGCATCACCCATTACCAATGCTGCTGTTGTCGAACTTGTGGGTGCGAGGTTCAGTGGACATGCTTCTTTTTCAACATGTACCGTAATGTGGCATGCGCTATATTTAGCAAGCAGAGAGTTTGGATTTCCCGTCATCGAGATTATAGGCACATTCATGTGCATAAGAATTGGGATGAAGCGCAGCAGTTCGTCGGTAAGCCCGCTGTTTGACAATGCCAGAACAATATCGTCGCTTGTCATTGCTCCCAGGTCGCCATGATAGGCATCCAATGGGTTTATGAAGAAGGCAGGTGTACCTGTTGATGCCAGTGTAGCTGCTATCTTAGCACCAATATTTCCGCTTTTTCCCACACCTGTAACAATAATCTTTCCGTGGCAGTTATACATCATTTCAACAGCCTTTTCAAAGTTGCTATCGAGTTGTGGTATCAGTTCGAGCACAGCCTGTGCCTCATCACGCAGACATTGCTCGGCATAGGTGCATGACTTTGCTATTCTTTCTTTTATGTTGTTTTGGTTCATTGAGTTATCGTTTTAATTCTTCAATAAGAGTTTTCAGTTTGTCGAGTTCCAGCATGTTTGCTGCATCGCTGAGTCCTTTGTCGGGATCTGGATGCACTTCAAAGAAATAGCCTGTAGCTCCAAAAGCCTTGGCAGCTTTTGCCATTGCTGGCACAAACTTACGGTCGCCTACAGTCTTGCCGTTGCCTGCTGATGGGCGCTGAACGCTGTGTGTGCAGTCCATGATTACTGTTGGTACAATCTCTTTCATGTCTGGTATATTGCGGAAGTCAACCACCAGATTGTTATATCCGAAAGTGTTGCCACGTTCTGTCAGCCACACCTCGTTGGCACCGCTGTCTTTGGCTTTCTGCACGGGGTAAACCATGTCTTTGCCTGATAGAAATTGTGCTTTCTTTATGTTCACAATCTTGCCTGTCTTTGCTGCAGCAACCAAGAGGTCGGTCTGTCGACAAAGGAAAGCAGGAATCTGCAACACATCACACACCTCGGCAGCCTTTTCAGCTTGCCACGCCTCGTGAATATCAGTAAGTATGCGCAATCCGTATTTTTCTTTCACATCGCCCAACATTTGCAAACCTTTATCAATGCCTGGTCCTCTAAATGAGTGTATTGATGTGCGGTTAGCCTTGTCGAACGATGCCTTGAATATAATCTCAACATCAAGTTCTTTGTTAATCTTCACCAGTTCCTGAGCCACGGTGTCGAGCAGTTCTTTCGACTCAATTACGCATGGTCCGGCAATAAATATTTCTTTTGTCATATATCTGTGGTATATTATTTTTCTTTTATAATTCTAATATCTCTTTGTGGGAATGGAATTTCAATATTATTCTTGCTTAGTGTGTTATACACACATTCCATTATTTCACCTCCTGCGCCATATTGTCCCAGAACAGGCACCCAAACAAGAATCTTCAGGTTTACCGAGTTGTCGCCAAACTCTTTCAGCACAATCTTTACTGGGCGGTCGTGGTCTATGCAGTCGAGCTTCTCGATAGCGTCAACAAGCAACTGTTTCACAGTAGGAATGTCTGAACCGTATGCCACGCCCACTTCCAGAATATCCATTTCGTAGCCGTGGTTCTTGGTTAGGTTTTTGTAGTTCTTTGTGAACAACTGTGAGTTGGTGAAAGCTATCACCGAACCGTCAGTAGCTTCAACCATGGTTGAGGTGTAGCTAATAGATATTACCTTTCCTCGCTGTCCGTCGCAGATAATATAGTCGCCCACCTTTACGCGTCCTGCCATGAGCGAGATGCCGTAGTAGATATTTTCGAGGATATCCTTAGAGGCGAAAGCCAAGCCGGCAGACAAACCCGTACCAATGGTGAGCAGCCATTTGGTGCCCACATTGAATATTCCGAGCACAATAAACAACCATATTCCCCACACCAGTACTTGGATAACATTCTTCGACATGGTTATACGGCTTGCAGCCGAATCGGGGTCGATCTTCATGAAGTGCTGTTTTAACAATGCTTTTGTTGTGTGATTGATATACGAGAAGAGAATATACAACACGATAACCTGACTCACGGTAAATATACTTGCTGAGAAGTTGTCGGTGTGTATATATTCCTTTGTGAATATCATCCATGTTGTGTCGCTAAGGTTGAACACATCGGCAGCCCAATATAAGGCAATGATAAATGAATATACTCCAAGACAGGGCAGAATAACGTAGTAGATAAATCTAACGAGCCAAGTCTTAGTGATGGGCTTCTCCATAATCTTATGTTGCTCAAAATATCCGTGTAGCCATTGTGTGATGCAGTTGATGGTAAGAATACATGCCATCTGCATTGTCCACCATATAATCACCTGAACAGAGAGCAGGTCGTAGCCTAACCATGATGCGATGGTGGAACCAATGAATACAATCTGTGTCATCCATGTGTAAACCACATCGCTCTTAGGAATGTTCTTGCCGTGACGCTTTATCACACTGTGTTGCCATATTGTTGCTATAAGCAATATTGGAGGAAGCACAAGGTTGGTCATGTCGTTAGGTACAAAAGCAATACGGAATGCAATGATTATGAATGTCACCGCCATGATAGGCGAGTAGATTCTAAATGCACTCATAATCTGATCACCCTTCAAGCGTAGCAGCAATGAAATGAGAATCACTCCCATCAGCCATGTGAACTGCACCAGCAGTCCACTTGCCATAACGAGGAAGTTCTGGTCGGCAAAGACTATTCTGAGTATTCCTAAGATTATTGCAAGTGAGATAACCGAGGTTGCCATGGTGATGCATGTTTTCTTGCTTTTGGCAGCCTTCTTTATTTTTTTCTGTTCCTCGTTAGATGTTGCTTCGTCAATCTTATCTCTACCTGTTATTTTGTTTACTATGCGCTTTGGCAGAATGAATCTAAAGAACAGATAGTTAAGCAATCCTGCTATTAAACCATAGAAAACAATCATTGAAAACAAGAAAAGTATCAAGCGTATATCCCATTGCGAGCGCACTCTTGTCTTTATCAGATATTTCTGCTGAATATCGTCTTTGGTGTCTCTAATCTGTGTGCCGAGGTCGCTTAGCGTGTTGAAGTAGTTCTCGCCCGAATTACTGAAGATGTTGTTCTGAATCTCCAGATATCTCTTGTTTGCATAATTGTTGAGGTTACTCAAACGTTCCTCTGTTATTTTGTAAAAACGTATGTATTCACTCATCTGTTGACTGTTGTCGTTGAGTGTGCGACGAATGTTCACCGCCAAAGTCAAACACACGTTACGATCAATCAAAGCCTTCTCCGACAAAGTGTTGGTGCGCATTGTTGAGAGCGAAGCTACCAGCGAATCATATCTTGCAACCTGAGCATTACTTTTTTCAATAAACTTTCTAAAGGGCAACACGTCCTGTGTAAAAGCATGATATTGTTTTGTTGCCTCTTGGCAGGCATATGCAAGGTCGAACACATATTCCGGTTTCTGCGAATAAAGCATCAAAGCGTTCTGATTGCTTTGACTCATCACCCCCATAATATTTGTTAATACCTTTTGCTGTTGCTCCTTGATGTAGCCCGACTGGCGTTCCAACTCAGAACGATAGTTAGTAAGCTCTGTTCGCAAAATAGATAGGGTGTTCTCAAGGTTCTTCTCCTTCAGAACGGCATTTGCAGGCAACATAACAAGTGTAAGCAGTATGCTGAGAATATATTTTTTCATACCGGAAGATTGTTCTTGTTTTAATTCTTATTTCGATGTAACTATCTGCAAAGATACAAAAGAATTTGGAATAAGAAACCTACTTAGTGCTAAATGTTCATTATAGGATATAATAACTATATCATACCATTGCTATACTATAACAAGCCTATTACAAGGCTCTTTGTCCGTTTGATAAACGTTTGAAGTCCGTTTGTTGTCCGTTAAATGAACGGACAACAAACGGACAACAATCGGACAACAAACG
>DGRY01000074.1:9252-22612 GCA_002391185.1 Prevotella sp. UBA4376 | reverse complement strand
GTATGGTTATAGTATAGTTATAGTATGGTTATAGTATAGTTATAGTATAGTTATAGTATGGTAGTAGTATGGTTATGATATATTTAATTCGCTGAATTGTGTTGTCTGTTTTAGTGTTTACGACTATTTTGGGTTGCCGTGTTATTGTTTAAGTCTTTTTGCTTCTTTCTTCACAATATTTAGTGTTTCTTTATCTGTTATAAATACAGAATTAAGGCCCTGTTGTTCTTGTGCAGGGTCACCAGTGTAGTCGTCTCCAGGAATCCAATTCTCATGTTTTGGCTTTGCAAAACCACCCCATCCCCAGAAATTACAACCAGCAAAAAGACCGCATTTATCATTTCCTACAAGTGAGAATACAAATTTGTAATATTTGTTTCTGGCTATCGTAGATGATTTTGTTGAGAAAGAGAAACCATCACGTGGGTAGCCAAACTCTTCCATCACAAGAGGCTTGTTTATTCGCTCACAAACAGCAAGATGCATATTGATATATTCTTCTGTGTTTTTACAGCTAATATCTAAGTCTTCAAGTAATGTTTCTTTATGTGCCCATCCCCAGTTGTAAGGCCATAGGTGTACATTGCAATAATCTATATTCTTGTCTGAACAGATACGTTCCCAACATGAAATATCATTTTCGCATCCCCAAGCGCCTTCAGAACCAACACTAATAAGATGATTTTTATCTAAACTGCGTATTAATGCTGATGTTTCACTCAACCATTTTTCAAATTGTGGTAAAACGTTCTTATCAAATGCTCGTGGTTCATTTCCTATTTGCCAACTCATGATAGCTGTATCGTCAACATATTTCTTTCCTGTATAACGATTCGTCCTGCCAAGTATAAAACGAACATATTCGTAAAATAATTGTTGGGCTTTAGTATTAGTTGCGAATTGAGAACAATATTTCATGAATGCAGGGTAGCCGTCTCTTGATGTAAGAGGAATTGGTCCACATCCAGCTTGTTCAAGATAATAACCATATCCACCGCTCCATTCCCAAGAATTATTCAAATACAGAACAGCTAACATCTTTCTTTTGCCCATTTCTTTCAAAAGGAAATCAAGACCATCAAGAATACTGTCATTATAAACATTCGGTGACTTTTGGAGAGTGGGTTGTACCTTAACAGGTGAACCTTCTTCGCCATCTGAACCAACAAGAATTCTAAGGTTGTCGATACCGTTTTTCTTCATGGCATCAAGTTCTTTAATAAGACGTTGTCTGTTGCCGCCTGTTCCTGTACTACCAAGTATTGCCCCATACCAAAAGTTGGTTCCAATATAATAATACGGTTTGCCGTCACGAATGAAACGACCATTTTCAACTTTTACGAAATTATCAGCGGCAAAAGAACTTATACACATAAAGGATAATAATATAATTAGTAATTTTTTCATATACGTATTTTTATGGGGATTATTTTTAATGATTTTATAAAATCTTTTCACTGTTTATGGGGTGATATGTAAGAAAAATGCTTATTTAAGATATAATCCATTGAGCTTATTACGGAATATAGTACTTTCGTCATTATAGAAGGTAATAAAATCACTAATAATATCATTATTTCCTCCTGGGTATGGTGTAAAAAAATGTCCATCTTTATATTCACCATAGTTTCTTCCAAACATCAAATATGATAGTCTGTATTGTTTGATTATAGGAAGAAGTGTTTCTGAGAAAAAATTATTATATGGAATACCTTCAATTCCTGTTGTTAAACCTATTGGTTTATTGTTGTCTTGTGCAAACGAAACGGCCTTGGAAAGAATCTGTTTCAAGTTGCTTGAATAATCATTTGCTTTGACAGTATTATTATCTGTATAGTTTATATTTATAACCTCAGCTTCATTTGTGAATAGCTTTAAGAAAGAATTGTCATTCTTAAATGTTTCAGAATACCCCCAGACAATGCTCTTAACGTCATAGTCTTCAAGCAAATCTTTTATTTCTTTATATAAGTTGTTGTATTCTTCTTTGTTAAGCTTGCAATACCATGATTTACCATCAATAGGCATGATATTTAGTATTACAGGAACTTTAAAACCATACCCGTCTTCAAGGCTATTCAAATAATATGCTACTTGTTTTACTTCTTCTTTAAGCATATTTTCAGTGTTTGCATTTTCAGGGCAAGTCCAATTCATAATGACTAATCCTCCATGATGGAAAAAGTCAATAACATTTTTCTTTATTGCAGTAAAAGGAAGGTTGTCTTTATTTTGTTTTTTCCCTGATTCTATACCTGCAAGTTCGTAACTAACAACAGCAGGATTATCGTTGCAGATACTATTAATATCACTTCTTGCACTATCACAACTCCATCCTATGCCTTGGATAGTACCATATACTTGCCCAATGATAACACCTTTTTGCGTGAATCGTGTTAAGTTAGTAAGCATATTTTCTGTTCTTGTAGTACGACCAGAAAAAGCATATTCTTCATAGCTTTTTTTCTTGTTACTTGAACAAGCAGCAAGAAGAATTACGAATGTTATTATTATAATCTTTGTTTTACTCATTGTCTTAACTGTTTTTCTTTATTCGTTAGCTTTCTGCATTGCTTCTACAACAGTTGGTAAACTCCATTGAGGTACAGAACGGTCAGTACCATCAAAGATACTCATCCAATAGAATGAAGCAGAATTGTTTTGTTTGCACAGACTTACCATATTTGCAGCTTGGTCAGCAGCCATTTGAATCTTTGCTGCAGGTGACTTTTTACTTACGACAGTTTCGTTACCACTTTCGTCTGCATCACCAGAAGTACCATATTCACCAATGATATATGGAATATTGGTGAATTTATTATTCAAATCTGTGAATATACCTTTTAGAGTATTCTGACAATAGCTATCCCATGTGGTATGAGTGTTTATGAAGTTCCATGGATCGTATGAATGTACTTCTGCAATCAGATGATTAGCAACTATATCTGTTGGTATGGTGAAGTTGTTAAGCACATTACTGCCATTAGCTGCAGCATAAGTGTTTACAATAAGGTTTCGTGTTGTATTGTTTCCACCTGTTGCGCGAACAGCATTAACAAAGTCTTGTGCATAGTTGTTCAATGCTGTGTAACCAGATGAAGCCTTAGGTTCGTTCCATGTGTTGCTATTGTCGAGCATTTCATTATATCCTTCAAAAATCAGATGTTGGTCATATTCTGCAAAGGTATTTGCAATTTGAGTCCATAGTTTTTTGAACTTATCTTTTGTATTATTGTAAACCTCTGTATCAGCCTTTATCCAAGCCAATTCTCCAGCACCAGTGTCGTGATGAACATTTATAATGGTATATAGTCCTGCGTTCATAGCATAGTCAACAACTTCTTTTACACGAGCCATCCAATCAGCATCTACATTTCCTTCATCATCCATGTGTTGTATCCATGTAACAGGTATTCTTACAGCATTGAACCCATTTTTCTTTAGGAAGGTAAACATAGCCTGTGTTGTTAGTGGCTGGCCCCATGCTGTTTCGTATTTTGAATATTCTTGGTGATTACCAATCCAAGCACCGTTAGTTTCAAGAGTGTTGCCAAGATTCCATCCCAAGCCAAAGTTGTTTACAGCACTCAGTGCAGTTTCTTCGATGTAAGTTACATTTTGATTCACTTCATCTCGTGTTATAACAACTTCCTCATCCATGACTTTATTCCACCATTCGTCAGAAGGCATATTTTCGCCATACCAAGGCATAAAGTTCAACCATTTTGCTCCTGCATTCCATGCTTCAGCTATATCAGCGGTTGGGATTACAGTACTATTCTCTTTATTTGAACCACATTCAGATAGCGTAATCATTTTGGTAGGGTAGAGGGCTTTTAGCTGTGAGTATTCTGTTGCTTGGCTTTCAGCATCGTATCCATAAAGATCACGTCCAATGATATCAACGTATTCATCGCCGGGATACCAGTCGGAATCATTGTAAAACTGCTCAGAATTGCCATTATAGTTTTGTGAAGTCCATTCCCATATTAAGTTATGGATACCTTTATTGGTAAAGTAGTTGAACATTATCCTCCACAGTTCTTTGTAGGTTTCTGCACCATCTTCTCCCCACCAGAACCATGCTTTTCCCCAGTCGGCTACACTTTTAAGTGTTGCATTACCTGCAGCTTCATGGAAAGGTCGCCATAGAGCAACAACGCCTGCGTCTTGTAGTTTGAGAATTACATTGGCAACCTTTTCAAGCTGTTGCATAAAGAAAGTGTTTTCCCATGTGCCTGTAATAAGTGCGTTAGCTGCCTTGAAATTGGTGTCTTGTGACTTTATTGCTAAACCGCTGCCATTTGTTCCGATAACGGTATTCTCGTTTACAGGTACATTGAAATGCCACATTAGGTTGACAATGCCTCCAGCTTCAGCCCATTTAGTGACAGGTGTTATATCGTTATAATTAATCCAGCCATTGTTTTCTGGTACGCCAATGTGTATGAAATCATAGCAGTTTATAGCAGGATATTTGCCCGTAAGAGCATGTATCTTATCGGCTTCCTTATGATTCCAGGCAACATAAGCCATGATACCTGATAAAATCTTGTTCCCGTAAATAAGTTGCAGGTATTTGTATAGTTTCTTTGTGGCGTCGGTAGCATTAGCATCAGCAAGATTAACACCAGTAACATCTATTTGACTGTTGTGTGCAATATCAAATGTGATACTTTTAATATTATCAACATTCCATGTTGAATGTGTTCCCAATTCTTCAAATCCAGTTATATAGTTCACTAATGTGTTGGCATCGGTGAACTTTAAGTGATTTTCGACATTAATTATATGTGTAGTACTATTACCATCAGTTGTGTTGATGGTATATTTATCCGTTGCTGCTTGTGCAAACGTAGTTAATGATATTATCGCAAGAGCTAATGTAGTAAATATCTTTTTCATTTCTTAATGATTTTCACTGATTTGCCATTTACATTGATGATATAAACAGATTTTGGTAATGGGTCAAGGTCAAGAACGTTAGCGTTGCCTGTTTGGATATTAGGTAGTTTGACGGATGTTCCATCAATAGAGAATATTCTTATTTTATTGTTTGTCCCTGGTATATAAAGCTTGTTCCCATTCATTAAAACGTCTTGTATTGTTGTATTGTCAATACCTGATGGTATACCAAATGTGAACGTTTTAACCTTGTATAGGTCATATTCTATAGTAGTATTTCCCGCATTGATAATCATCTTGTCATTTTCCATTAAGATGTCAGGTAGTTCCGCAAGAGCAAATGCTTGCGTTGTGTTGTCGTTAAAAGTGATGATTAAGGATTTCTCTTCTGCATTTATGCAAAGTGTGTAGATGAAGGATAAAAGTGCAAGGAATAGTCTCTTCATATCGATGGGGGTTAGGTTTAAAATTGTGGCGTGATACGTAAGACCACGCCACAACGTTACTAAAATTATTATCAATTAAGGAAGGACTGTAACTTTTGTTATGTTACATCCATTACCTTGTACGATAAAGGCTGTATTACTCCAACCGTCATTTTGTGCTCCTGTGATCCAGTCGATCATGTTTTGTGTGAGTACAAATTCAATAATGGTCTTTTCATTATTCCAGTCTTCTACTGTCTGATATGTTGCCCAGTTAGCGTCGTTTAACTGAAGTTGACCAGATGCAGTCTTATAGAAGATCAACTTAGATTTTCCTGCAGTGAGGTTCATGGTCTTCAGTGTTGGAGTTACGTTATTCTGGATACGGAAACGACCGGTGTCATCCCATGTAAGGCTTACTGGGAATTCGAATGGAGTTGATGTTGAACTTTGGTTAACACAGCATGCTGTAATGTCAATTTCAGCAGAAACAGCGATAAACTGACCTACAATGTTTTGGTTTCCATCATGGTCAACCATGATGAAGTCGTAGGTTCCTGGTGTTAATGTTTCAGGAACGAGGAATTCCATAGATTCACCAGTTTTTGACTTGTATTTGTTGATTTTTGTAGTACCAATATATACGCTTTCTACATTGAAGAAGTTCTTACCAGCTACAGTGACGTATTTGCCAATGGTTCCTTTTGTCTGTGCGTTATTCACTGCAGGAGTAGTAGAGGCTATTATTGTGAGACCAGTAGCACTAACAGTGGTACCGTTCTTCAGATTAAGAGTGCAACCACTACCAACAGCAGCTGTAGGAATGACAGTACCAATAGCTGTTGCAGTAATCTTAGTATCTTTTTCAGAAGCAGTAACAGGTGTTTCGCCAGGGAATGTTACTGATTCAACAAGGTCAAGATCAGTACCATTTATCATAACCTTATTACCAGCCATGAGAGTTTCAGGTGTGAATGAAGTAACAGTAGGCTTTACAAGTGTGTAAGCAACAGTTACAGTCTTACCATTAGCAAGGCTAAGTGTGATATCTCCTTCCTGAGCTTTTACAGGTACTACGGCTGTTACTGTTGTTGCATTTACAGTAGCAGGAGCAGAACTCTCTGTGTTAGGGAATTGAATACCAGTTACAAGGTCAAGGTCTTTTCCAGAAATAGTGATTGTTGCACCATTCTTAATTGGTTCTGGAGCAACAGAAAGTTCTGTAGGAACAACAGTTTCAATCTCTCCTGCAGGTATTGACACACCACTCTTTGTAATAAGAGTTATCTCGCCATCAGTAGCTGTAGCAGGAACAACGAACGATAGTGACTTGCCATCTTCGCTTATAGTCAAATCATCAGCAGTAAGTTCGGCTCCATTCAGTTTTACAGCTGCGATTTGGTTAAGACTTACACCAGTTATGGTTATTGTTTGTCCAGCTTTTGGTGTAACATTGCTTACGTTGCTTGTTGTAGGCAGATTGATAGTAATAGCATCCTCAGATTCTAATTCTGTAGGAGTTTCTGCAAGATCAGTAAGAATGAACTTTCCAGACTTTGCTTCTGCTGGTATTGCAACCTGAATAGTGTAGCGATCATGTGCAATAAATTTATCTTCACGTACAGTATCCTTATCAGCGAAGATAATTCCGTGTAGAAGATTCAGATAGTCACCCTTAATAGTGAGAATATCTCCCACGTTACCAGTGAGATTGTTTTCTGTACCGATAAATACCTTACCTACAGAAATGTCTTCACGATAGGTAATAGGAGTTTTTGTTTCTATGACACCACCTTTGGCTGTCTTTAAAGTAATTATGCCAGGGGCGCATTTCTCTGCAGGAACCTGAATAGTAATCTCACTTTCGCGTCCCGCTTTGATAACCTCAATCTGGGTTATTGGGTCAGCGCCCGGAATATCTATTTCAGAAATCTGGTCAAGGTTACTACCTAAGAAGTGAAGAGTACCACCACGTAGAACAGGGCATGGACCAAAAACGTTAAGCGCCACCTCATTACCATATTGGTCGGTGTTTAAATCATCGTTATCGCCGCATGACGTTAGTGATAGTCCGCAAAGGACTATCGCTAACATTGTCAATATATTATAATAGTAAGTTTTCATACATTATGTGTTTAAAGTTTTATTTGTTAGGAACAACACGTATGTTATCAATCTTGATAATTGGGTGACAATCTGTTCCTTCTGGTGTAGCAGATTTGTCGTTGTAACCACCTCTAACTACGAAGATTAGGAGTGAAGCGAAATCCTCAGCAGTTTTATAGCTTCCAGAAGCTTTATTACCATCCCAATCCATATTAAAGTCAGTAAGAGGAATAGTAACAGTAACCCACTTGTCTCCAGTATCATAGCTGCCACCATTTGTTACCCATGGCTGGTAGAGAGCTCGTGGCCATCCATCGCCAGCGTGGAAGTAGGTGTTGTTTGCTTTAGGGAAGCCATTAAGGCCACTATATGTAACCTTATCGCAACCAGCAAATACAATCTGCATAGGAGCAGACATCCAAGGGTTGGATGAAGGAATAAGCATTTCAAACTTCAAGCTCTTATTAGCGAAATCAGTGAAGTCAGCCACATCATTCAACTTAGGTCCATCAGCATCGAAAGTATTATTCGATGTACCTGGCCAATACTCAAATGAGAAGTTACCATCGTTCCAGGCGCCGTTAGCCCCCATATCGGCATCTCCAAGCATTAGATAGTTGCCTTCAAGTGATGTTTCGTCGCTCTTGATAACCTGATTGTGCCAGCCATGGTTTCCAAGAACATTAACACCATTCCAAGGTGTATCAAAATCGAAGAGCATACCGCGAGTATCCATATATTTGAAAGCAGCTCTTGTCTTTCCGAACTTAGTGCTAACTTTAATATAATCCTTAGGCATATCTTCAGGAACGATGAATTTAATATCAGTTTTAGAAATCGACTTGATATTACTGCGAGGAATAACATAGTTGTCGCCAACATTGATGTCTAATGGATAATTGTCGTAATCCAAGAAGTAATCACCAATGAGTGTAACTTCCTCACCAGGTTTTGCCCATTCATTACTCATAGATGAAACTATAGGTGCAGGAATGGTCACCTTGAAATCGTATTTTACAGTATCGTTGCTGGTAGTGATGAAATAAATCTTATCGCTAATAGTTGTAGGTATAGTCTTAGGCACAGTTAAAATGATAGAATGATCTGTGATATAACTGGTATTAAGTACAGCCTTCTGGTCATTGAAGTTTATCTGTTTGATACTGCGAAGATTATTACCGATGATGCAGATAGGGTTGTTCATTGAAGCCTCTACGAGCATAGAGTCTTTCTTTGACACATCTACAGGACGAATATAACTGATGGTAGGTATTCCGCTGGTTGATTCATACTTGTCTGGTTCATCTGAACAAGAAGTAAAACCTGCGCCAATAGCTGCAAGTGCAACCATCAATGTCCATTTTTTATTTTTTATGTTCATAATTGTTTTTTCTAAAGTATAAACTATTAATAGCTGTATGTGCTTCTAACATCTACATGAATAGGTTCTGCACTACTTGACAGGTTAGGGTTAAGAGTTACATCTTCTGTTGGATAAGGAAGAATGAAACTTGCCTTTGTAACATTAGGTATTGGAGTTTCAGCATCGTATTCAATATCTTTTGGATCCCATGTAGCTCCACCACTTTCGAAGTATGTTTTGTAAGCTCCATCAACATTCCATACAGCGTTACGCTTCTGTGCCTTGAGTTCAGCTATACATGCATCAGCATCGTAGTAAGCTCTACGAACGAAGTCATACCAACGGTCGCCTTCGCCTGCAAATTCAAGACGACGCTCTTTCCATATATCATCAAATGTAAGAGATGTTTTCTCTACATCTGTAGGTACTGAGCGCTGGTGAACAGCATTGAAGGCTGCAAGAGCATCAGCATCAGTTGTTTTACCCATAAGAACTTTTGCTTCGGCAAGAACGAGGTAAACGTCGGCAAGACGAAGAATATGTGTAGCTAAAGCACTTGCCATACGAGCAGAAGACATGCCCATTTCAGCGATATGGTCGGCATCGTCGCCATAGAGATGCTTAACGTTGTTACCACCGCAAGGACCTTGCAACTGTCCCGTTGCTGCTTTGTTATATTTTTTGTCGTAAATGAACTGCAGATAGTTCAATCCTTTCTTGCCGTCTGCCATAGTATGGTCGCGCCAGAAATAACTATATGTGTCGCCTGCCATCATGATAGTAGCCTTACGACGTGCATCTTTATCGGTACGCTTAGAAGGATTATCCTTTGGATCAACGCCGAAGGCAAGCATAAGGTCGTAAGAAGGGCCTCCCCAGCCACCCCATACATCACCATTCTCGTCGAAACCTTCTATAGCAAGGTCACTTTGAAGAGAATTCTGGCAAGTCCAGTGTGCACCAACAGTCCAGCGCCATGCAAAAAGACTTTCATCGCTGTTGTTATTGCTTCCACGGAAAATATCTTCGTAGTTAGGCATCAATTCGCGTCCAGAGTTGTCAACAACATCCTTTGCGTAAGTAGCAGCTTTCTGAAGGTCGTCATTGTTGAGTTGACCGCTGACACCAGCCTTTGTAAGATATACTTTTGCCAAAAGTCCCTCTGCACAATAGTAGTCAATACGTCCACTTGTACTCTTGGTCTTAGGCAGCAGTTCCATAGCTTTCTCCAAAGTCAAGATAATGTAGTCATATACATCACTTTTCTGTACTTTTTGAGCGGTGTTATAGTCACCTTTAGCCAAAGTTTCAGAGTTGCTATGGATAATAGGTACATCTCCAAATGTACGAACAAGATAGAAATAAGCCATAGCCTTCCATGCCAGACATTCACCCATGCACTGTGCTTTTACGTTTGCTGAGGCTTTAGCATTGCCAAGTGACTCATAAACGGTGCTTGCATGGGCAATTACCGACCATAGTGAGTATGACATATTAATCAAGTCGGCATCAGTACCGTTAACGCTAAAGTTCATATAAGGGCTGCTTCCCCAATACATATTACCAGAGAACACCTCACCAACTTTTATGAAACCGCGCTGGAAGTCATACCAAGGAGAATTGTATAGATAGTTGACACCTGATATGCAGGCATCATCAGAATTGTAGTAATTTTCTGTGTTGTAGCTATCTACAACTGGTTTGTCCAGAAAATTGTCGCATGAAGTCATACTGAAGCAAATCAGTGTGGCTGCTGCGGCGTATTTTATATTTTTTATTTTCATAATGATACTGTTATTAGGTTTTAGAAGGATACATTAAGACCGAAAGTGAATGTAGTAGGGAGTGGGTAACGACCGTTGTCCAAACCACTTACGTTTGCACTCTGTGTAGAAACACCAACTTCAGGATCGTATCCCTTGTAGCCACAGATAGTGAACAGGTTTGTAGCATTCAATGTCATGCGGAGATTACTCATGTGCAATTTATTAACAAATGTTCTTGGGAATGTGTAGCCGAGGGTAATGCTCCTAAGACGAAGATAAGAGCCATCATGTATGTAACGGGTACTCCAAGCATCGTTGTCGTTAGGGTCGTTGATAGATGCACGAGGAATAGATGTTGATGGGTTTGCAACAACAACGTTAGCAATATTGTCATACCAATTGCCTGTGGCATTGCCATCAGCAGGCGCCAAAATAGCACGGTCGTTGATTACTTTAAGCTGATTCTGCCATGCGCTACTCATGTGCGAAAGTTTCATTTCTGTGTAGTTACCGATTTTGTTACCGATAGTACCATTGATGAAGATATTCAAATCAAAGTTCTTGTAGCGGAAAGTGTTGTTCCAACCAAAGGTTACCTTAGGAAGTGGAGAACCGATGTTTGTCTTGTCGTTCTCATTGATAACACCATCACCATTCACATCTTTGTATTTCAGGTCACCTACGTATGTGGTGTTTGAACGGTTGTATTTTGTTGGGTCTTTGCTCCATGATTTTGTACCATCAGCATTTGTTACAACAGGGTTGTTCTTCTGTAACAAGTTAACAGGAGAGTTTACAAGGTCATCAAAATCTTTGTACACGCCTTCTACTTCATAACCATAGAAGTTCCAAAGACTTTCTCCTGGTACGGAGCGTGAAACAGCGTCTGTCCACTGACCATAACCAACAATGGCAGTACTACCTGACAAACTCTTCAGTTTGTTATGGTTGAAAGAAAGATTGACGTCAGAGCTCCAATCAAAGTCCTTAGTTAAGATAGGACGTGTCTTTAATTCAATTTCAAGACCGCTATTCTCAATATCGCCATAGTTACCCCAAGGTGCAGCAAGAGCAGAGCTACTGTTTCCACTTGTACCCATAATAGATGGCAAGACGAGCTGCATCAACATGTCCTTAGAAATCTTCTTATACCAATCAACTGTAAGGTTAATGCGATTATTGAGGAAGCCGAGGTCGAGACCTATGTTCACCTGTTCTTGTGTTTCCCACTTAATGTCGAGATTCTTTAGGTTTGCAGGACGATAAGAAAGACCTAATCCTGTTTCCATTGTTGACATAGCAGAACCCCATTTGTAGCCACCGATGTTAGCGTTACCTGTCTGTCCCCAACCAAGACGCAGCTTACCATTTGACAACCACTCGCCAGTAATGTTCTTAATGAACTTCTCATTAGAGAAGCGCCAAGCCACGGCAACAGAATGGAAGCCTGCCCAACGTTTGTTAGGACCGAAGTTAGAACTTCCGTCATAACGATAAGTATATGTTGCTAAATATCTGTCGTCGAAGTTATAGGTTTCACGTGTGAAGAAAGAAGCCATAGAAGAACTTCCCCAACCTTCGCCAACCTGTGGCTCTGCTGTACCTAATGCAGGGTTGTGAACTTCGTCACTTGGAAGTTTTGAACCAGTAAGAAAAAGGTAGTCATAGTTTGATTCCCAGCACTCTTGACCAAGCATAGCTGTGATGTTATGCTTGCCGAATTGATTTGTGTATGTAAGATAGTTGGTTAGTGACCAGTAGTTTCCACTGTTCTTCTGAGTACGCGCACTATTCTTGTCTTGATACCATGTGCCGAGATGTATTACTGGCTCATAGGTGTCGCCCTTTGATGCGTTTATATCGAAGCCCAACTGAGCATGCCATGTTAAATGCTTTATAGGGGTTACATCGGCATATACACTACCATTTAGTGTTTGGCGTTTGAGAAGAATCTCGTTCAGCAAAGCCTTTGCGATAGGGTTAGGATTAGAGAAGCCTTCTTTTGATACGCTTGAATAGCCACCGTCGATATTGTAAATCTGAATGTCGGGTGGTGTTACCAGAGCGTAATTGATAAGTCCTTCTTCACTATCAGCTTGTTTAAGGTCGTCGTGTGTTTGTGAATATGTTGCGTTTACACCTAATTTCATCCATGATTTTAGCTGTGTGTCAAGGTTAACACGTACAGAGAATCGCTTGAAGTTACTTCCGATGATGGTACCATCTTGATTCATATAGTTACCTGATATGAAGTATTTGGTCTTTTCGTTACCGCCTTCAGCGCTAATGGTGTGTTGATGCTGAAGAGCAGTTCTAAAGATGGCGTCTTGCCAGTTAGTACCAATACCAAGAATTGAAGGGTCGCTATATACAGGGTCAGGCTTTGCAATCTCGCCTTGATTAGCCAAACTGTTATAATACTCTGCGAATTCTCGGAGGTTGAGATTATCAAGACGGTTATTCTGGCGCTGAACAGTTAGCTGACCAGAATAGTTGAACTTGGCCTCACCAGCCTTACCTTTCTTTGTGGTAATTAAAACAACACCGTTTGCAGCCTGCGAACCGTAGATGGCAGTTGCAGAAGCATCTTTCAGTACTTCTATGCTTACAATGTCGCTTGGGTTGAGAGTTGCCAATGGGGAGATTGTAGAGTGAGAACTGTTTCCTAATTTATCTCCAAGTCCATAGGAAGCGCCACTCGTTCCTCCTCCTTGCCATATAACACCATCGACAACATATAATGGGTCGGCACCAGCATTGATAGTGCTGATACCACGTACATTTACAGTAATAGC
>DGRY01000074.1:0-9130 GCA_002391185.1 Prevotella sp. UBA4376 | reverse complement strand
GCTTCATCAATGTTTGTCATTGGTGTAGATTTAAGGGTTCTCTCGTCAAGAGATGCTGAGGCTCCTGCAAGGTCGCTTTTCTTCATAGTACCATAACCAACAACAACAACTTCGTCAAGGTTCTGGTTATCTTCTGTAAGCGTGATGTTTACATTGCTTTGGTTTCCTACTTTAAATGTTCTTGTGATGTAACCAATGTAAGAAACTTCTATTGTTGCGCCAACAGGTGCATTAATAGAGAATTTTCCATCCATGTCTGTAACAGCACCATTACCGGTTCCTTTAACCTTAACAGTAGCGCCGATGATTGCGCCCTGTGAGTCGGATACAGTACCAGTAATCTTTTTCGTCTGTTGAACAGACATAGACAATTCAGCTTTGTTAGTAGCATACATTTGCGGTGAAAATCCAAGTAGCGCTAAACTACATATTCCCGCAAGCAATGTAATTTTATTGTCTTGCTTCATAAATACTTGATTTATTAGGTTTATATTATTAATAATGTATATATTTATTTACATGGTTTAAATACGTGCTTTTATTCGCATGTGTTTTTATGATATAAAGCAGCTTAATGTGTTTAGTCATGTCTTAGCATACTTTTATCGGTGCAAATATAGTAAGAAAATAAAACTTGTGCTAATATTATTTTACCAAATGATGATACTATTTTGCTTTTTCAAAAAAATATTTGTGTTTCGTGTTTTTTTTCTATTAGAATAAAAGAAAACCAAGAAAACATCTCAAAGCATGGTGATGCCTTTGGCATCTATGCAAGAAACCGCCTTTGGGCTTATGAAAACAAGTTTTCATCGTCCAAATCGTTTTCTCTGCACTATCGCAAGCGATAGTAACATGCTTTGAGAGAATAACACGGCACTTTGTGCCTGTAAAAACCCTAACCAAGCGCATAAAACCTTGCTACTTAGATAAATTCAAAATTAAATAACTCAACATCGCACAAAGTGCGACCAATTACTTCCCTTCGGTCTGTGACCGTTGGTTCGTAATTTCAAATTCCTAATTCGTAATTCTATATGACGTTTCTTTCTGGTTCATCTTTCTTCCGCGAAGAAAGACGAACAATGATAATAAAAATAGCAAAGTATTATTATTTATCAAAAAAGTATCATTCTTTTTGGTTGAATTTACATATCTTTGCATGCTGAACGAGGTACCTTCCTTAAGATTTAATAATTAAAACCAAACAAATGCGTAGTAAAAATCAACTGTTAATGGGAATTATTGCAGTTATCTGTTTGTTCTCGTCGTTAGTGGCAGAAGCGCAGATAATTGGCAAGAATATTATTGTTTCTGTTGTACCTGATCACAAAGATTGGAATTATAAAGTTGGTGAAACAGCTGTTTTCACAGTAAATATACTTAAGTCATCTACATTATTAAATAATGTGGCGGTGAGCTATGAGGCTGGTCCTGTGATGTATCCTGATGTGAAGAAAAAAGCGTTGTTGAAGAATGGAACTATGACTTTTTCTGCAACAATGAAGGAACCAGGCTTCTACCGCCTTAAAGTAAAGGCTACTATTGCTGGAAAAGATTATGAAGGCTGGTGCACAGCTGCTTTCTCGCCAGAAAAGCTAAAGCCATTTGCTCAATGTCCTTCTGATTTTGATGAGTTTTGGTCAGAAGCTTTGAACGCAGCAAGGAAGAATGGCTTGAATATAACAAAGCGATTGTTGACGGAGCGTTGCACAGAAAAAAGTAATGTGTATGAGGTTAGCTATTGTAACGATTCGTGGAACAGTCGTATGTATGGCATACTCACCCTACCTGTGAAGCCTGGCAAATACCCAGCTTTGCTTCGTGTACCAGGTGCAGGTGTTCGTCCTTATTCTGGTGATACTTATACTGCCGATGGCGAATGTATTGTTCTTGAAATAGGCATTCATGGTGTTCCTGTAACTCTTAGTCAGAATATATATGATAATTTGATGGCTGGTGCATTGAACAATTATTGGAATACAAACTTAGATAATCCAGATAGAAATTATTATAAGCGTGTTATTACTGGTGCTGTACGTGGTGTTGATATGATAGCGTCATTACCTGAATGGGACGGAAAAACATTGGGCGTGACTGGAGCATCACAAGGCGGTTTCCTTTCTCTTGCCGTGGCAGCACTCGATAAGCGAGTAACATTCCTTGCAGCCGTTCATGACGCTATGTGTGATTACGAGGCAGAGTGTCATGGTAGGGCAGGAGGGTGGCCACATTATTTCTATGGTGAAAAGAAAAACGCATCTCATAATGTTCAGCGCATAAATGGTGCCCGCTATTATGACGGTGTGAACTTCGCAAAGCGATGCACCATACCAGCATGGTTTTCTTTTGGATATAATGATGATGTAGTTCCGCCTACTTCGGCTTATAGTCTTTATAATATTTATCCAGCTGAAAAGAAATTATCAGTATATCAGCAAACTGCTCATTTCTGGTATCAAGAACAATGGGATGAATGGCAAGAATATATTAGAACAAAACTTTTTAAATAATCTTATATACCTATGATAAACCTAAAAAAAATACTAACTATAGTTTTCTGTATTGTTTTGAACTTAAATATGAATGCAACTACTCCTGCTCAGAAACTCATAAAAAGATTGCAAAAACTGCAGTTGAAAGGCATAATGATTGGTCATCAGGACGACCCTGTATATGGTCATTCTTGGAAGTGGGAGAGGGGACGCTCTGACATAAAGGAAGTATGTGGCGATTATCCAGCTGTAATGGGTTTCGATCTTGGTAAGAAGGAACTTGGTTGGGACAAGAATCTTGATGCCGTTCCTTTTGACCGTATGCGTGAGGAAATAATTGCACAATACGAACGTGGCGGCATTGTCACTCTTAGCTGGCACCCTGACAACCCTGTAACTTTGAAAACAGCATGGGATTTTTCTGGTGATGCAGTAAAAGCTGTTCTTCCAGGAGGCGAACAAAACAAGCGATTTAATTGTTGGCTTTATAATATTGCTTCATTCATAAAATCGCTAAAGACAGCTAATGGAAAGTCTGTACCTGTGATTTTCCGCCCATGGCACGAAATGGGTGGTGGCTGGTTCTGGTGGGGAGCTAAAGCCGCAGACGAATATAAGCAACTATTCATTTACACTCATGATCAATTAGAAAAAAAATATCATTGCAATAATATCGTTTGGTCTTATTCACCTAATGGCGGTTGTGATGATTATATGAAGTATTACCCCGGCGACGAGTATGTTGATATGTTGGGTATTGACATATATGAATTCGATAAAGATAATGCCAAATATATAGAACTAACCAAAAGCAGTCTTGCCGAGATAAGTGCAATAGCTGAAAAGCATAATAAGATAATGGCGTACACAGAAACAGGTTGTCAGCAATTGCCTTATAGCGATTGGTTTACGACTGTTCTTTGGCCAGCGATAAAAGATTTCAAAATGAGTTATGTTCTTTTCTGGCGTAACGCATGGGATCAGCCAAAAGAAACTTATATGGCTTCGCCTGGACAGCCAACAGAAGACGATTTCAAACTTTTGTATAATGAGAAGAATAGTCTTTTTGTTAATGATATTAAAGATGTAAAATGATAAATATAGAGAAACATGAAAAATTTTAAAGAAAGAGTAGCTCGTTTGCGTGCTCACCATGAAGAGCTGTTGAGTAAAGTGAATGTTCCCGAAGAGTGGGGGAACGGTATTTATACACGTTTTCAAAACCCTATTCTAACAGCACAACACGCTCCTCTTGAGTGGCAATATGATTTTAGTGAGAAGGATAATCCCTATCTCATGAAACGCATAATGATTAATGCCACCCTAAATTCGGGAGCAATAAAATGGAATGGCAAGTATCTGCTTGTTGTTCGTGTTGAGGGTGCCGACCGTAAGAGCTTTTTCGCCGTTGCAGAAAGTCCTAATGGTATTGATAATTTCCGTTTTTGGGACGAACCAATAACAATGCCCGAGGATGTTATTCCTGCAACAAATGTTTATGATATGCGCCTTACTGCCCATGAAGATGGATGGATTTATGGTATTTTCTGTGCAGAGCGTCATGACGACTCACAACCAGGCGACCTCTCTGCGGCAACGGCAACAGCAGGTATTGCTCGTACAAAAGATTTAAAGACCTGGTACCGCTTGCCTGACCTGAAGTCAAAGAGTCAGCAACGAAATGTGGTTCTTCATCCTGAGTTTGTTAATGGTAAGTATGCCTTCTATACCCGTCCTCAAGACGATTTCATCAATGCTGGTTCTGGTGGAGGTATTGGCTGGGCTCTTGTTGATGATATAGAACATGCTGAGGTGAAAGAAGAGAAAATTATAAACAAGCGCAATTACCATACTATCATGGAAGTGAAGAATGGCGAAGGACCTCATCCAATAAAGACAAACCGTGGATGGCTGCATTTGGCTCATGGTGTTCGTGCCTGTGCTTCGGGGCTTCGTTATGTATTGTATCTGTATATGACTTCGCTCGACGACCCTACACGTGTCATTGCACAACCAGGTGGCTATTTTCTTGTTCCTCAGGGCGAAGAATATATTGGCGATGTGATGAATGTTACGTTTGCTAATGGCTGGATAGCCGATGATGACGGCAAAGTGTTTATCTACTATGCTTCTTCTGATACTCGTATGCATGTGGCTACATCAACAATAGATCAGCTCGTTGACTATTGCATGAACACACCAGAAGACGGCTTCACATCGTCAGCGAGTGTTGAAACAATAAAGAAATTAGTGGTAAAGAATAAATCAAATTTGTAATAAAATAAAAATCATAAATAAAACTTGTAACTAAAAATTATGGCAAAATTAAAAGAAAAAATTGGCTATGCGTTAGGTGATGCTGCTGCTGGTGGTATCACATGGAAAATCATGTCTATTGCTTTTCCTGTGTTCTTTACCAACGTGTTCGGACTTACCATTGCTGATACTGCTACTTTGATGCTGGTAGCACGTTTGTTTGATGTTGTTACCGACCCAATGATGGGTGCTCTTGCCGACCGCACACAGAGCCGTTTTGGAACTTACCGTCCTTGGCTCATCTATGGTGCTATTCCTTTCGGACTCATTTTTGCACTCTTGCTTTTCACCCCCGATTTCGGTCCTGTTGGCAAGCGCATTTGGGCTTATAGCCTTTATTTAATGATGATGGCTGTCTATACTGCTGTGAATGTGCCTTACGGTTCACTTCTTGGTGTGATGACCGATGATGATAATGAGAAAAACCAATTCTCGTCTTATCGTATGGTAGGTGCTTATGCCATGGGCTTCATAACTCTGCTTTCTTTCCCTTATCTGCAAAAGATGGTAGGTGGCTCTGATGCCCATCAGTATGCCGTTCTTGGTGCTGGCTTTGGTATTCTTGCCGCAGCTATGACATTAGCTTGTGGCTTGCTCACAAAGGAACGTCTAAAACCTGTTCGCGCAGAGAAATTTTCTTTTAAGCCATTTGCCGATTTGTTTAAGAACAAACCATGGATTTATCTTACCCTTATCGGTATTGGTACCAACTTCTTCAATGGTTTCCGTTATGCAGTAGCTGCTTATCTGCTTACCTATTGCTTGGGTGGTGATATCACTATTAACGGACTTATCATCAACTACACAGTATTCATGACCTTTGGTGAAGTTACTTGTATGATTTTCGGAGGCGTTTCTCCAAAGTTCACCGAGTGGATGGGTTCTAAGAAAAAAGCCTTCTACGTAGCTACACTTATTTGTATTGTGTTCTCTGTAGCTTTCTTCTTCGTGCCTATGGATGCATCTTACATCTGGGTAATGATAGCTCTTGTTGTGCTCACTTCTGTTGGTGTAGGCTTGTATTCACCACTATTGTGGTCTATGTATGCCGACGTTGCTGATTATGCTACAGAGAAGAACGGAACTTCTTCAACAGGACTCATCTTCTCATCAGGTACAATGTCGCAGAAATTCGGTTCTGCCATTTCTGGTTCTCTTGTTGCTTTGCTTCTTGGTCTTGCCGGTTTCGTTTCTGGTACTAATCCAGAGACAGGTGAAACAGTAATCACTATTACCAACGAAGAATCTGTTCGCCAGATGATCTGGTGCCTGTTTTCTATTTTCCCTGCAATAATAGCATGCTTGATGATTTTGCTTGTTGCTAAATATCCAATAAAAAAATAATATGCAAAACAACGAATTCAAGAACACGGTTAGAGAACTCCTTGAGGAGAATATCTTAAAGTATTGGATAGAAAGAGTTACCGACCATGAAAATGGGGGATATTTCGGACGTGTGGATGGACATGATTTTGTTCATTCACACGCCCCGAAAGGAGCTGTGCAGAATGCCCGTATTCTATGGGCTTTCTCTGCCGCTTACCGTGTTCTTGGAAATGCTGAATATCTTGATGCCGCCACAAGGGCTTTAGATTATTTTCTTGATAATTTCATAGACAAAGAACAGGGTGGCGTTTTCTGGAGTCTTAACTATATGGGCAAACCTCTTGACACAAAGAAGCAAACTTATGCCATAGGATTTGCAATCTATGGTCTTAGTGAATATGCACGTGCAACAGGTTCTAAACGTGCTCTTGATTCAGCCATAAACTTGTATTACGACATAGAGAAAAAAGCCTATGACAGCAAGGGAAACGGATACATAGAAGCTCTCACTCGTGAATGGCAACCTATTAAAGACATGCGACTGAGCGATAAAGACGAAAATGGAAGTCGCACCATGAACACTCATCTTCATATTATTGAACCCTACACAAATCTCTATCGAGTGTGGAAGAGTGAAGACCTAAAGAAATCAATTCTAAACCTTATTGATATTTTTACAGAAAAACTGCTGAATAAAGAAACCAATCATCTCGACTTGTTTTTTGACGACGAGTGGCATGGTAAGCGCAATATCGAAAGCTATGGGCATGATATCGAGGCGAGCTGGCTTCTTCATGAAACAGCCTTGGTACTCGGTGAAAAGCAGGTGCTTAACACCATAGAACCAATTATTCGTAGCATTGCCAAAGCTTCCGACGAAGGATTACGTCCTGATGGCAGTATGATTTACGAGCATTGGAAAGATAATAACACCTATGACCTTCAGCGCCAGTGGTGGGTGCAATGTGAAAGCGTCATTGGCCATGTTAATCTTTATCAGTATTTTCAAGATGAAGAGGCTTTTGTCAAAGCTAAACAATGTTGGGATTATATACAAACTAATCTCGTTGATAAAGAAAATGGAGAGTGGTATTGGGCTATACTCGATGATGGAACAACAAACCGTAGCGATGATAAGGCTGGCTTCTGGAAATGCCCATATCACAACAGTCGAATGTGCCTTGAATTGATAGAACGAGAATTTTAAATTACTCCCAAGTAAATTTCTGTGTAAAAAAGAAAACTTCTAACTCATTTAAATAGTAAAGAAAAACACGGCACTTCGTGCCTGTAAAAACCTTATACAGAATAAGCATGCAATTACGATATAATAATTTCGTTAGGGCTTTTCGGTGCAAAGCACCGAGGTTTTTCTTCTAAATCTCAGCACAGGCTTTTACTGGTGCTCCACAATTATACGGAGAAAAGAACAGCCGTTAATTACCGCCAATGGAACGTTAATTGGAAGTTAATTGAACTTTTAAATATTAACGATATAATTTTTCGAACAAAGCTCTCAAGGAACTCTACGAACAATTATACGGAGAAAAAAACAGCCGTTAATTACCGCCAATGGAACGTTAATTGGAAGTTAATTGAACTTTTAAATATTAACGATATAATTTTTTCGAGCAAAGCTCTCAAGGAACTCTACGAACAATTATACGGAGAACTTTGTGGAAAAGAGTAGCCGATAATTACTGCCACTGTGTAGCTGGCTGTTCGCGTTAGCGAGGATGTTCCTCTGATCAGCGGGAAGAATTTGTCAATTTTCATTTAGCGAAGCTATGCTTCGCGCTGGGAGAGGCTTATCGTTAAGCCACCCACTCACTCTCCTTTCACTTTCCTATCATTTTCGTCTCACTCTCGCCTTAGGCTCGCTCTTGACCGAAAGTGATCCGACAGTGATAGGAGAGTGATCCGACAGTGATCCGGGCCTAAGCCGAGAAAAATCACTCTCAATTTATTTTTTTTGACCACAAATTGCCCAAATCTATCGAATATTTTGTTGTAAAGAAAAAATGTCTCTATTTTGCTTGTCATACAAAAAAATATTATATATATTTGCATATCCCAAAAACTTAAAACCATGAGTTTGAGACAAACGATAATGTCGATTTTATTTCTTTTATTCCTACTGAAGTTGAAAAGATAAAGATAGAAAGTATAAAAGGAGGGATTAGAAAAGTAAGAGTTGTTAGTAAAAAAGAAGAAATAAGTTTCCTCTATGATTTTTTCTATAAGCATGAAAATAAAATAGAAGGTTTTGCATTTTATGCTGTTTTTTATAAGATAACTTTTTATTCTCAAAGAGGGATAAATGTTTTTTCGTTTAATAATGGTAATGGTATAATATATGATGGTTTAGATAATAATACATATTATTATTTAAATGCGGATAATGGAAGTGTAGTCATAAACAAATTCTTTTAGTGTCAAGTGAATATAAAGCGGGCGCAAAAAAAATCCCAGCCTCCCCTTTAGAGGGGAGGGGGATTTTTTTTTATTATTATTATCTTGTTTTAGATAAAATTGCTATCTTTGCATCGCAAATTGCATAATATATAATAACGTTATAAATTTTTATGAGTTTTTTTACATTGTTTATTACCGTATTGCTCACGGCGGTAGTTTTGGTAGTCGGCGCCTTTGTCGTTGCTAAACTTATCGGTCCTCGTTCATACAATCCGGTAAAAGGAGAACCTTTTGAGTGTGGTATTCCTACACGTGGAAGCAGTTGGATGCCTCTGCATGTTGGTTACTATCTCTTTGCTATCCTTTTCCTGATGTTCGACATTGAGACTGTATTCCTGTATCCATGGGCAGTAGTAGTTAAGCAGTTTGGACCACTTGCTCTTATCAGCATTGGTTTCTTTCTGGTGGTATTGGTATTAGGCCTTGCTTATGCATGGCGGAAAGGAGCGTTGGAATGGAAGTAAGAAAACCACACATCAAGAGTATTCCCTCCGAGGAGTGGAATGACAACGCCTCGT
>DGRY01000094.1:4353-4694 GCA_002391185.1 Prevotella sp. UBA4376 | reverse complement strand
GGCATCAAAGACGATGATATTGTTCTACACAGCCACGAGGAATGTCTTAGAAACAAAAAAGCTGAAGCCGAAAACTTCCGTCATGTGGAAGAAGAATCAAACAAGATGCACGCCCAGCGACTCATACAGGCTGTTGACAACAAATATGTAGTCATCAACCCTCCTTACCCACCTATGACAACACCTGAGGTGGATGCCTGCTATGACCTGCCATACACCCGTATGCCTCACCCAAAATACAAAGGCAAAACCATTCCTGCCTTCGAGATGATAAAGTTCTCGGTAAACATTCATCGTGGATGCTTTGGTGGATGCGCCTTCTGTACTATCTCGGCTCATCA
>DGRY01000094.1:0-4230 GCA_002391185.1 Prevotella sp. UBA4376 | reverse complement strand
TTCAAAGGCTATCTCAGCGACCTCGGAGGTCCATCGGCAAACATGTATGGCATGCACGGACGCAATCTCAAAGCCTGCGAACATTGCAAGCGTCCTTCGTGCATCAACCCACAGATTTGTCCTAACCTCGTTACAGACCATAGCAAACTCCTCGACATCTATCATGCCGTTGATGCCCTTCCTGAAATAAAGAAGAGTTTCATTGGTAGTGGTGTGCGCTATGATTTGTTGCTTCACAAGAGCAAGGACGAAAAGAGCAACGAGGCAGCACGTCAATACACACGTGAGTTGATAACAAAGCACGTTAGCGGACGATTGAAGATTGCTCCAGAGCACACCTCCGACAGAGTGCTAAAACTCATGCGCAAACCCTCATTCCAGCTTTTCTACGAGTTCAAACGCATCTTTGACAAGATAAACAAGGAAGAAGGACTTCGACAACAGATAATCCCTTATTTCATCAGTTCGCACCCTGGCTGTCATCCCGAGGATATGGCAGAGCTTGCTGTTATCACCAAGGATCTTGATTTCCACCTCGAACAGGTACAAGACTTCACCCCTACCCCAATGACTGTATCTACCGAGGCTTGGTACACAGGCTTCGATCCTTACACACTTGAACCTGTGTTCTCTGCAAAGACTCCAAAGGAGAAACTGGCACAGCGACAGTTCTTCTTCTGGTATAAACCTGAGGAGAGAGCGGGCATACGTCAGGAGCTCATCCGAATGCACCGTGAAGACTTGCTTCAAAAACTCTATCCTAACGGCATACCAGGTGGTTTCAGCAACCACAAAGACAAGAATGCCCGTCACAAAAACGACGAGCCCCGTGGACGCAGAGGCAAAGAAAGTCGCAAGAAACGTCCCGATGTGCGTTACGACGACAAACCCGTTGGTTCGGTATATGACAATCCGGGAGTAGGAAAAGCAGCCAAGCCAAAGCACACAGGCTCTGGCTATTTCAAGGATAAAGCTCAAAAAAGTTTTAACCCCAACTTCACGTCTTCTAACAAGAGGAAAAAATAAATAGCTGAAATTTCACTTGTTTGTGAAGATAAGCCAAGATTAAAAGATAGAGGAAGATAAAAGCCAATGCTTCCTCTTTTTTTTATACCTTTGCAGTTAATATGGAAACAGAGAAACTTTGGAATAGAAATTATAATCTTGTGATGATAACTAATTTCTGTCTATTCTTCTCGTTCTACCTGCTTACGCCTCTGTTGCCGATATATATGGCTGAGACCTTTGGTTCAACGAAGGATATGATAGGACTGGTGCTTAGTGGCTACACTCTTGTGGCGTTGCTTATTCGTCCGTTCAGCGGATTCTTTGTGGATTCGTTTCCACGAAAGAGAGTGCTGCTGGTGGTGTTGTTCTTGTATTTCCTGTGTTTTGCAGGTTATTTAGCTGCTGGCTCTCTGGTGTTGTTTGCTATAGTTAGAACCTTACATGGTGGACCTTTTGGTGCTTCTACGGTTGCAAACTCTACTGTGGCTATTGATGTGTTGCCATCGTCACGACGCAATGAAGGAATTGGTTTTTATGGCATCAGCAATAACCTTGGTTCGGCAATAGCTCCTTCGGTGGGCATATTTATCTATCGTTATGTGCATGATTTCAATATGCTCTTTTGGCTTGCCTTTATAATAGCAGGAATAGGCTTTGTGGCGGCTTCACAGGTAAAGATACCTAAGAGAGAAAAGATTAAGGTGGAGCGAAAACTGTCGTTAGATAGATTCTTCCTTGTTAAAGGCTGGTATCTGGCTTTGAACATGATGTTCTTTGGTTTCTGCTGGGGTGTGTTGAGCAATTATTTGGCTATTTATGGCAAGGAACATTTAGGTATCACCTCAGGAACAGGCACTTTTTTCCTTTTGCTTTCAATCGGACTTATTGCTTCGCGATTGCAGGGAAGTAAATCACTGAAGGAAGGGCATCTTGTTAGAAATGGCGCTGAGGGTATTCTTCTATCTATGATTGGATATACTTTATTCATCGCATGGCCTTCGATGTGTGGATATTATGGAAGTGCCATACTGATAGGATTAGGTAATGGTCATATGTGGCCAGCCTTTCAGAATATGATTATTGGTATTGCAAACCATAACGAACGAGGAACGGCTAATTCTACTCTTCTCACATCATGGGACCTTGGATTAGGTCTTGGCATTCTCGGCGGTGGTGTGGTGGCAGAATACTTTGGCTATGATGCAGCCTTCTGGACAATGGTGGCTATGCACTTTGTGGGAGTACTCATCTACTTTGTGTTGACAAGAAGAATGTAAGAGGATGAATTCTCGAATTATTCGTGCAAACTCTCATCAACACGTCGAGATAAAAAAAATGAGACGAGATAAAAAAAGATTCGAGACGGTAAAACTATAAACGGTAAACAGTAAACTCATAAACTATAAAATAATGGCAACAAGAATTAAGATTTCAACAAGCGAGGGCGATATCGTTGTTCGCCTTTACGACGAGACCCCAAAGCATAGAGACAACTTTATTAAGCTGGCTAAGGAGGGATATTTTGATGGTACACTCTTTCATCGCGTTATCAAGGACTTTATGATTCAGGGCGGTGATCCTGATAGTAAAGGTGCTCCTAAGGGCAAGCGTCTTGGTATGGGAGGTCCTGATTACACCATTCCTGCAGAGTTTGTTTATCCTCAGTTGTTTCATAAGCGTGGTGCCCTGAGTGCTGCCCGCACAGGGGATGAAGTAAACCCAGAGCGTGAAAGTAGCGGCAGTCAGTTCTATATTGTATGGGGTAAAACCTTCAAGTCTGCTGAACTGAAGCAGATGGAGAAACAGATGGCTATGCAGCAGGAGCAACAGTTTTTTAACAACCTTGCCAAAGCTCATCATGATGAGATTATGAATCTGCGTAGAAATCGTGACCGCGCAGGATTACAGGAACTGCAAGACGAGCTGATAGCTGAAACCAAAGCTACTTGCATGGAGATGGGAAAACCAACATTCACTTCTGAACAGATTGAGGCATATACCACCGTTGGCGGAACACCATTTCTCGACAATCAATACACTGTGTTTGGCGAAGTAGAGGAAGGTCTCGATATCGTTGAGAAAATACAGAATGTAAAAACCTCAGGCGACGACCGTCCTTTAGAAGACGTCACGATTCTTTCAACAGAAATGCTGTAAGGCGCAATGCAAAAGCATTGCTAAATAACAAATGATAAAGCAAAGGCTCTCGCAGGTTTTCTGCAAGAGCCTTTACTTTTCAATTTTTCAATATTTCAACCTTCTATAGCGAAGCGAAGTTACACTTTGCTTTGCGATAGAATGAAAGAAGGGGATTGCTTCTCAGCAACCCCTTCCAGATTTATAATCATTAAAGATTTTCATGTAAAAAAGCGAAAATAAAAATTAACCCAAAAAAAAATGCGAATAACCACGAATAACCTAAATAAATGAAATTAACCAATATATTCTTATAACAATGCGAAACAAACTATTTGTCTCTTTTTGTATTACAAATATACACATGAAAATCGCTCGTGTCAAGAGGTAAATGCATTGTAAATTAAATTTATAGCCACTTTTTTACGTGATTTAACCCAGAACTTCCGTAATATACAAAAATATACATACACTTAAACTATTTTCCTAATCGAAGAAATGCATAAATGCTACATTTACACTTGTTGAAAGGATATGGCGTACTACACCTGTTATGGGATTATAGGCAAAGAAAGATTATTCTGAGTTTTCTGAGTTTTCTGAAGATTCTGAGTTTTCTGAATTTTCCGATTATTCCGATAAATCCGATAATTCATCAAAAAGCCCTTACAGAGAAAATCTGTAAGGGCTTTGATATTATAATTCTAACTTCTGTTAGTTCTCCTTCCCCCCAAAAATGAAAATATTGAAATATTGAAAAATGGAAAGATTAAAAGCGCTGTGCGCTTCTTTATCATTTATCATTTTTCATTTCTCATTTAGCGGCATAGCCGCGCAGATTTATCATTTTTCATTTAGCGAAGCTCCGCTTCGCGCTGAATGTCGGGAGGGGGCTTTATAATGCGGCAGAAGCAGCATCAATCCAACCATATACCACACTGCAGAAACCAAAGAGGATGATACCTGCTGTGCAGATGGCAAGAGCAAGACGAGTGCTCACATTGCTACGGAAAGTAGGAAGTGGAGCATCGTTGTGCTTGATAAACATTGCCTTCACGATGAGCAGATAGTAGTAGAGTGAGATAA
>DGRY01000018.1:10511-12653 GCA_002391185.1 Prevotella sp. UBA4376 | reverse complement strand
GTGTTCCAAAGGTTTACAAGATTTTTGGTCCTGGAAACCAATATGTGATGGCTGCCAAACAGCAGGTGAGCCTTCACGATGTTGCCATCGACATGCCTGCCGGACCATCCGAGGTGTGCGTCATTGCCGACAAGAACAGCAATGCCGAGTTTGTTGCTGCCGACCTCCTGTCGCAAGCCGAACATGGTGTTGACTCTCAGGTTATCCTTATCTCAACAAGCGAAGAAATGCTGCAAAAGGTACAGAACGAGATTGCCAAGCAGCTGGAGCTTCTTCCACGCAAGGAGATAGCTGCAAAGACTCTTGAGAACTCAAAACTCATATTGGTAAAAGATTCGCAAGAAGCCATCGACCTGAGCAACTGCTATGCTCCCGAGCACCTCATCATCGCTACCGATGACTATGAAGAGTTAGCCGAAAAGGTTGTCAATGCAGGTAGTGTGTTCATGGGCAAATATGCCTGTGAGAGTGCTGGCGACTATGCCAGCGGTACCAACCACACTCTCCCAACCCATCGCTATGCTCTTGAATATAATGGTGTGAACCTCGACAGCTACAATCGCAAGGTTACATTCCAGCACCTCACCGAAGAAGGCGTAAGGAGCATTGGAAATGCCGTTGTGTGCATGGCTGAAAATGAACAGCTCGAAGCTCATGCCAACGCGATGAGATTGAGAGTGAAAGCAATAAAAGATTGAAATGCGTTTGCTGTCGGTATTTATCATTTATCATTTTTCATTTATCATTTAGCGTGCTTGCACGCGCATATCTTATGAAAGATTTAAAAGAACTATGCAGAAAGAATATATGGGAACTATCACCCTACTCTTCTGCCCGAAACGAATATAGTGGTCATGTAGCTCGAGTGTTTCTCGATGCTAACGAAAACCCATATAACGCTCCTTACAACCGCTATCCCGATCCACTTCAACAAGAGGTGAAAACATTGGTAAGCAAGGTGAAAGGAGTCCCTGTAGATAATATCTTCTTAGGTAATGGCTCCGACGAAGCCATCGACCTTCCATATCGCATTTTCTGCCGTCCTGGAATAGATAATGTTGTAGCCATAGAACCAACATACGGAATGTATAAGGTGTGTGCCGACATCAACGATGTGGAATATCGTCCGGTTCTTCTCGATGAACACTTCCAGATAACAGCAAGCAAACTATTGGATGCCTGCGATGATAACACAAAGATTATCTGGATTTGCTCTCCCAACAACCCAACGGGAAACAATATCAACCGTGAAGCCATCGAAGAGGTGCTACAGAAATTCAACGGAATAGTAATCATCGACGAAGCATATAGCGATTTCTCTAACGAGAAACCTATGCGAGCAGAATTGAGAAAGCACCCCAACATGATTGTTCTCAACACCATGAGCAAGGCATGGGGCTGTGCTGCCATACGCTTGGGAATGGCTTTTGCATCAAAAGAGATTATCGACATCTTTAATAAGGTGAAATACCCCTACAACGTGAACCTCCTCACACAAAAACAAGCCATAGAGGCATTAAAAGACCCATTTGCTGTTGACAAATGGGTAAAAATACTCATTCAGGAGCGTTCGCAGCTAATGTCAACATTCCTTGAACTACCAATATGCGAAAAGGTGTACCCATCAAACGCCAATTTCTTCTTGGCTAAGATGACCGATGCACAAAGCATCTACGATTATCTTGTAGAAAAAGGCATCATCGTGCGCAACCGCAGTCGCATACAACTCTGTGGCAACTGCCTAAGAATAACAATAGGCACAAAGAGCGAGAATACCGAGTTGGTAGGCGCATTGAGAAACTATTAAGAGTTACAAATCATAAACCTCAAAGTTCAAAGAATATAAATACAATATAGTACAATAAAAGTTTCTCGACTTTTTATTTTCACAATTAACAGGGGCACTGTGAAGCGCCCCTGTTTTTTGTCAAGCAAAGCTTGAAATTTTTCAGCAAGCCCCCCTCCAAGCAAGTTGGTTAGCCCTTCCCTTTTGGGTTTCTGTCCCCCGGGAACGGGGGAATCGAAAGGGGTGTAAAGACCATTGAGGATGGGAGAGGCTCCCTTTATCATTTATCATTTATCATTTTTCCTTTAGCACGCCTTTGGCGTGCGCAATCACATGCAGCTTGTCACACCAAGCGT
>DGRY01000018.1:0-10394 GCA_002391185.1 Prevotella sp. UBA4376 | reverse complement strand
TTTCCAAGTTTCTTTTTTCATAAAGTTACTAACCTCTCCCCCTGCCCTCCCCCGAGGGGGAGGGAGCCAGCCCAAAGGGCTGTAATGCAAACCACTCTCAAGCAAGCCAACAAAGCGGCAAAGAGATTTTATTCAAGGGGTCTTTTACGAGGCATAGATTTTAAAGAATAATGATTGTTTTTGTTTTAAAGCAACCTCTCGCAAGCAAGTTATTGAGCGTTAGCGAGGCACTCCCCCTGTAGGGGGGAGCGGGGAGAGAGGTCAGAGTTCAGGACTATCGCCTCCGTTATCCTCGCCACCTGGCTCTGGGCTTGGAGTTACTCCTCCACCATTTCCGCCAGTTTGCTCTCCCTCTCCTTCTGGAGAGGGTTGGGGTGAGGTTTCCTCCACTTCTCCTGACATTGAGGTTACACGCTTCACCTCCTTACCATTCTTGTCGTAGCAGGTGATCTGTACGGCAGTGGCAGCCAACTCGTTCTTCAACTCGCCAGTAGGAGTAAAGATGATGCGGCGAGAGGTGATAAGACCAGCCTTCACATCGTCAACCTTCTCAACACTCTTTGCACGCAGACCGAAACGCATGGTGCCCAGTCCTGGCAATGCCACAGAGTGACCTTCGGTTGCCCATGCCTTGATAACGTCGCCTGCTGCATCCCAGCAAGCCTGCATCACGCCACGGCTCACACCCGAACGTAGGGCTGCCTCTTTGATTACCTTGTCCTGAGTGAGTGCAGTGTAGAGCTCAGGCATCATCACGTAACGATAAGTGTCGGCATACTTGCCCACCTTCATCAACTGCTCTTTAGCTTTTACTTTAAGTGCCATAATGATTAAAAATTTTAAGTTGTAAACAATTATCACATCCTTAAAACCTTTTCCTTTGTCGTGCTTTTCTGCGGGTGTACTAAGAAAAAATTACTCGTGCACTAAGAAAATATTTTTCTTTAGTAGGGCCGCAAATTTCGTTGCATTTTATCTGTCTTGCAACTATGTTGCAAAGATACGAAAGAATATCCAATTATGCAAATATTTTCGCAATTATTTTTTGCTTTATCTGCAAACTTTTTACTTCTATCCCACCCCGAAGTTTTCCACTTTTCCACTTTTCCACTTTAGACATTTATGTTTTTCACTTTCCTATTAGGATTGAAATTAAAAATCCTTTATTATAATATATAACTATATTATATATTATAATAATATTAATATACTTATAAATTGCAAGAAAGAATTTTTAAAAACTCCTAATTCCTAACCACTAACTACTAACTTCAAAAACCTTAATGTCTAAAGTGGAAAAGTGGAAAAGTGGAAAACCTCCTCCTACTCTTCGTTCTATTTTTTTCGAAAAAGCGAGAACTATGAAATTATAACTCTACATCTATAAAAAAAATGGAACAGTAAAAAGACACAAGATAGCACAAAACTTTTTCAGACATTTTTACAAGAAAAATTTGGGAAGGATGTAACATTTTTGTATATTTGTGAAACAAAATCTAATCCATAATAATATGCCCAACGAATATACGTGGAAAAATAAAGTGTCTTGTCAGTATATTGACAGCTCTCTCGAATTAAACAAGGAACACATAGCAACACCGATGGGTTGCTACATGTATAACATTGTAGAGCAAGGGGAATGCTATATTGAATACAATGGTGAAAAAATTACAATGAGAAAAAACGAACTCACATTTTTCAACCCAACAATAATACCTGAACTGAAAGGAGCTACCGATGACTACAAAGCGATAATACTGATTATACACTCAGACTTTGTTTCAGAAAACATCGTGATACGAAAAATGCTGCAAACGGCTTTCTACTCGTCGATATATATTGGCTCGCCAACAGTTACCATTGTCAACGAGCTGCATCTTGAACTACTAAAGAGCAGCATGCGACAAATAATGCTGCACATTGATAATCCACATGAATTCACCAGTCAGGCTATACACGGTGCCTACTCTGTGTTTCTTGCCGACCTTGCCGCTATACTCGGCGAAACAATGGGCTACAACAAGAGCAACTGCAAGAACTACGATCTGTTCATATCATTTACCGAACTGTTAAAAAACAACTTCAAGCAGCACCATGATGTGGCTTTCTATGCTCGTCAGCTACACATCTCGCCTCGCTATCTATCGATGATAATTAAAGATCTCACTAACAATACGGTAATCTATTTTATCAATAGAAAACTATCACTTGAGGCATGCTGGCTACTAAAATCATCGAGAATCAGCATTCAGGAAATCTCTGATGCGCTACACTTCTCCGATCAGTCAGCATTCTGCAAGTTCTTCAAACGTCAAATAGGAAAGACACCACTGGCATATAGGAACGAGTAACCTTCCCACCCTTGCAGAAGAGGTCATAAAAAAAGCATATCTTCACAGACATGCTTTTTTCCGAAAATGATAAATATAGATTAAATATGTTGTCCTGACATCTCAGGACGATAAGTTCATTTCAATTTGAGATTACGAGCCAACAGTCATTGTCCAAATGGAGATAATGAAGACTTTCAATTAGTTGCGCAAGTAACTCTAAATTATTTACTGCAAAAGTATAAAAAAAACTTTCAAAAACAAATTTTTTTAATTAAAAATTTTCACTCAGCTCTTGATAAATGCGCTGAACAGGAAGCCCCATAACATTAAAATAACTGCCCTCAATACCTGTGACGCCTATATAACCTATCCACTCTTGTATGCCATAGGCACCAGCCTTATCCATGGGTTTATAGTGCTCCACATAATAGTTGATTTCGCTTTCCGACAGTTGCTTAAAGGTCACCTTTGTTGACACAGAGAAATGATGCTGTCTATGTGTGGTGGTGAGACATACACCAGTTGTTACCAGATGGGTGTGCCCACTGAGACGGGAAAGCATCAGCTTGGCATCATGTTCGTCACGTGGTTTACCCATTATTTCACCATCAAGAATCACTACAGTGTCGGCAGTGATAAGAAGGTCATCGTCGCCAATTCTATCACGATAGGCAGCAGCTTTCTCAACAGAGATATATTCCGATACTTTTTCCGCCTCAAGATTATGCGGAAACGATTCATCAACTCCATCAAGCACCTTCACTTCAAAAGGAATATCAAGCCCAGCCAATAATTCTTTTCGCCTTGGCGAATTACTTGCAAGAATAAAGTTATATTTCTTTTTCACGTTGCTTAACCTCTCATTTTTTAATATTTCAATCTTTCAATTTTTCAATCTTCCTTACCATCCAAAAGCCTTGGCATCACTAAGCCATTTTCCTTGCGCTCTAAGCACCTGTTCCACTATATCGCGACCACAACCATAGCCCCCCTTACGATCAGACACATAGAGACTAATTGCCTTGATATCGCTGCAAGCATCGGCAGGACAACATGGACAGCCACAACGCTTCATCACCTCGTAGTCGGGGATGTCGTCACCAACATATATCACCTCATCAGCACTAAGTTGGTATTTTTCAAGAAACTCCTCGAAGGTAGTTATCTTAACGGAACACTTCATATAGATATCCTGAACACCAAGGTTCTCATATCTGGTACGTATAGCCGAAGTATTTCCACCTGTGAGGATGGCTATTCTAAGTCCCATTTTCTGCGCCAATTGAATAGCATATCCATCTTTGATGTTAACAGTTCTAAGAGGCTCTCCTGTTGCTGCCATAGTAATGGTTTCTGCCGAAAGGACGCCATCAACATCAAATACTATCGCTTTGATTTTCTTTAAGTTATAGTTTATCATTTCATTAAAGCTTTACAATGAATACTTTGCGACATTTTCTCATATATCTCCTTTGCTAAAGGATTGCTGTTAAGCATTTCCAGTTGCCTGCTTATAACATTCTCGTCGTATCTCACAGCAGGTCCTGTCTGAGCTTCCTGCGGAGCAAACTTATGAACCTTGCGTGCCGTTTCGTCAATCAATGGCAGCATAACATCAAATGGGATATTCTTCTGCTGCAACACATCGGCAGCCAGGGCATAGCAATGGTTAGCAAAATTGCAGGCAAAGACAGCTGCCAGGTGAAGATATTTGCGATTGGCAGAAGAAAGGAAACGCACATTATCAGATACACTTTCTGCAAGAGAAGAGATTAAAACACTTGTAGGTGCATCACTACCCTCTATGAAACAAGGAATCTCCTTGAAATTTACTTCTTTATCCTTAGAAAAGGTCTGCATGGGATAGAGCACTCCATATCTAAGAGCTTTATCCTTGAAAAGCTCTATTGGCATACTTCCAGCGGTGTGAATGAATATACCCTTCTGCCGTCCCTCGCACACCTTTGCTATAAGTTCTGGCAGCACACTATCCTTTACCGAAAAGATAAAAACATCAGCTTCGGTAGTTATATCAGCAATATTATTTGTGGGAGCAGCATCCAAAGTATCAGCCAACAATGAAGCCGCTTCCATGGTGCGGCTATACACCTGCACAATATCGTGTCCAGCCTTAAACAAGGCTTTTCCTATGTTAGTAGCAAGATTACCTGCACCTACCAGTACAATCCTCATTGTTACATTTTTTTCAAATGCTTCCGAGTTCATAAGTTTGGAATTCATAAGTTTGCGAATTTATGAGCACAAAGATAACGATATTTTGCCACATCGTTGATGATTTTATAAAAAGATTTAGTATTTTTGCAATGTGGAAGACTACAAAATTGAAATAACAACTAAGGCTGAAGAACTACCCCAAATAAGCTATAACTCATTCTTTCATAGCAAGGAGTTGTTCATGATATGCAAGAATACGAAAGGACTAACACCTTTTATGGTAACAGCCTTTCGTAAAGACGGCTCTGTTGCTGCACACATGCTTGCCATACTAAGACGCAAGGGAAGTCTGTTTCCACCCTATCTTCATTCACATGCATTGATCTACGGACAAGGTGACTATGCTGACGATGAGCAGCAGAAAACAATCTTTCCGCTGATGCTGAAAGCAATAACAAGAAAACTCACAAGACAGCTGTGCCTATATATCGAGTTTATTGGTATTTCACCAAAGATGTTTGGGTACAAAACATTCAGAGAAAACCACTATTTCCCCGTGAACTGGCAAGAGGTGCACAACTCGCTCCACAGCAAAACACCTGAGGAAAGACTGTCGCCGAAGCAGTTAAGCAGAATAGAAAGAATAAAGCTGATGGGAGTGGAAACACACAAACTAAGCACCACTGAAGAAATAGACGAATGGTATAGTCTCCTGTACCGTTTCTACAAACCCAAATTCAGAAAGTTTCTTCCTTCAAAGAGTCATTTCCTGCAACTCTTCGCATCAGAAAATGCTGCTCTTTTTTCTACAACATACCGCAACAAGGTGATAGGCGCTTGCGCCTGTGTTTATTCCGAGGGTAATGCCTATCTATGGTATCTGGCGTCACGACGCAAGCGCTACCCAAAACTTCATCCTAACTTTATAACCATCTGGCATGCCATTCAATATGCCCACCAGCACAACTATGCTCACATATTCTTTATGGATGCGGGACTGCCTTTCTCTCGCAACCCCTATCGCGAATTTATATTGAGCTTTGGCGGTAAACCAGTTGCACACTACCGCTGGTTTCGCGTATCGCTACCCTGGATAAACAGTTTCTTAGGATGGGTGTTTAGAAGTTGAGAGGGAGAGGAAAATGCAATAAATTAAAGAAATAAACGTTATAACAACAATGAAACGTTTTTTCTTTTTTATAATACTGATATATTGTTCGATTGTTGCTCTTGGACAGTCGTTTACTCTAAAGGGACGTGTTCTTGACGGGAACATGTCGCCTATAGAACTGGCAACAGTGTCGGTGCTACAACAAGGCAAAGTCACCATGACCAATCTGAAGGGCGAATTCTCTATACAGCTTCATTCTGCCGATAGCGTTGTGGTGAGTTTCTCTATGGTGGGATACAAAACGAAAAAACGTATTCTGCGCAACCCAAGAGGAAAACAAAACCTGCAAATAATCCTGTATAGCGACAACAATATCGACGAGATACAGGTGAAGGGACAGAAAATACAAACCACACAAACACAAGAACTGAAAAACAGTGACTTGAAAAACATAAATGCCGCATCGGGAAACAACGTAGAGAAACTGGTGCAGATGCAAGCAGGAGTCACCACTCACAGCGAACTATCATCGCAATACAATGTACGTGGAGGCGCCTTTGACGAAAACAGTGTTTATATCAACAACATCGAAGTGTATCGTCCTTTTCTTGTGAGAAGCGGTCAGCAGGAAGGTCTTTCGGTTATAAACCCCAATATGGTAGAAAAGATTGATTTCTCAACAGGAGGTTTCGAATCAAGATACGGCGATAAAATGTCGTCGGTGCTCAACATCACCTACAAGCGCCCCACTCGATTTGAAGCCTCTGCAGAAGCAAGTCTTATGGGAGGTGGTATATACGTGGGCTATGGCAACAAAAAGTTATCATGGACAAACAGCATTAGATATAAAACCAATAGGCTGCTTTTGGGAAGTTTGGAAACTAACGGAGAATATCGTCCTAACTTTTTTGACTACCAAACATATCTTAGCTATCGCCCCAACGAGAGATGGACAATTGATTTGATTGGAAGTATAAACAACAAGCATTACAACTTTAAACCCACAAACAGAGAAACAAGTTTCGGTACCATGGAAAATGTTAAATCTTTCCGTATATATTTCGACGGACAGGAGAAGGATATTTTCCGCACTTATTTCGGTAGTGTAGCACTAACACGACTGTTCTCAAAGAACACAACTCTGTCACTCCAGGCATCAGCATTCTCTACCAACGAAAGGGAATGTTACGACATTCAGGGACAATACTGGCTCACACAAACCGAGACAAGCGAGAACCTTGGCGTGGGAACATACTTTGAACACACACGAAACTATCTAAAAGCTCATGTGGAAAGCTTCAAGATGACGTTTAAACATCAGCTCTACAAACACAGCATTGAAATTGGAGCAACCCTGAAAATGGAACACATCAAAAACAATAGCACCGAATACGAAATGCGAGATTCGAGCGGATACAGCATCCCCCACACTGGCAAAGACCTGTATATGATTTATTCGCTACGCGAGAGAAACACCATAAACACCAACCGCTTTGAGGTGTATGCACAAGACACATGGCGATTTGCAAGCACCAACGGCAACACACACTTCACTCTAAACTATGGAATAAGACTAAGCCACTGGAACTTCAACCGAGAAACAATCGTTTCACCACGACTGTCTCTCGGCATAATACCTGCCTTCAACGAGAATGTCACATTCCGCTTAGCTACAGGATTGTATTACCAGGCGCCTTTCTACAAAGAACTAAGAGACACATCAACAGTGAACAGAATAACCACCGTGAATCTGAACAGAAACATACGAAGTCAGCAATCTATACATTTCATTGCAGGCTACGATTATAGGTTCAAGATAAACAACCGCCCATTCCGCTTTACTGCTGAGGCATACTACAAAGCACTACAAAACTTAATTCCTTACTCGGTTAACAACGTTAAGGTTGTGTATTACGGCAAAAATGAAGCCTCGGGACACATCACAGGCCTTGACCTGAAACTATATGGCGAATTTGTTCCAGGAACTGATTCGTGGCTGAGTCTTTCGGTTATGGATACAAAGATGAAACTGCATGAACAAACAATACCTATGCCTACAGACCAGCGCTATTCGCTAAATCTGTTCTTCACAGATTATTTTCCCAATACCGACAAATGGAAGATGTCACTAAGCCTAAGTCTTGCCGACGGACTACCTTTCTCGGCTCCACATCAAGAACAGTATCGTGCATCCTTCCGTGCACCTGCCTACAAACGAGCTGATATAGGTATGAGTTACTGTCTTTTCGACAAAACAAAACAAGGCAAAGAAAGCCTATTCCGAAATGTGTGGTTAGGACTTGAATGCCTAAACGTTTTCGGAATAAACAACGTTAACAGCTATTACTGGGTTACTGACGTAACCAACCAGCAATATGCCGTGCCAAACTATCTCACAGGCAGAATGTTAAATGCCCGCCTAACAGTTGAATTCTAACTGAAATAAACAAACCAAAGGAAAACAAGTATTGCTATTATAGCAATACTAAGAATAGACTTTATCAAGCAACTTGTTATCTTCTTGACAACGAAAACACCTGCTACAATAGCAAGGAGAACTAAGATATAATATGTCATAATTTAAACCTTCAACGCATGAATAAAACTTCCAGGGATTTGACTCTCGAATTCCATTCGCTGATGAGTAACAGGATGGATAAAACAGAGCACATAGGCATGAAGACACAAGCGTCCACATGGATCATCGCCATTACCATATTTTATATCGCCACACACAGGATGCCCCATGTCGGCACTATGAACACGTATCTGATTTTTTCTTCCTGTTTCAAGTCGATACTCCACTAACGAATAGTTTGCAGAGCGATTAAGCACATGAAAATGGGTAACGGCATATTTTCCACCATTATCCGTAGGTGAAGAATAAGTGATATAAGCCTTATTATCCTTCAACCAGTTGGCTATTGTTCCCTCCTCGCGCTCCATCTCGCCAGAAAGAAGAGCCACATAGCGGCGATCATAAACGGTATTATGCCAATCCTCCTCAAGTTTCAGCTCTGTTGCTTTATCCTTGGCATATATCATCAAGCCGCTTGTATCTCTGTCCAAACGATGAACCACATGAGCATTACACTTCTGACGACTCTGATGAAAATAGTCATCAAGCACCGCCTTAACGTTAAGCGAACTGTGACCAGCTGCCATAGAAAGAATACCAATATTCTTTTCAACAACAACAAGATACTGGTCTTCATAAACAATCTTCACATAACGATTCTTAAACACAGCATTGTTCTGCTTGGTTCTGCTTACACTGATACGCATACCAGGACGCAAGGCATAGTCAAAACGGGTTATTATCTTTCCATTAACCCTTATGCCTTTTCCTTTAAGAGTTGCCTTCAGTTTACTGCGACTGACATCCTTGACATTAGCCAAAAGCCATTCAAGCAGCAAGCCATCCTCCTTTACCTCATATTGAGCGTAATCACCTCTGGAATTTTGATTGTTTATTCTCATATCGCTTGCAAAGATAATAAAAATCGCATTAATATCTCTGCAGATTAAAGAATTTAGCGCTTCTTACATAACTTTTAGCTCAAAAAGCATTACCTTTGTAACAACTTGAAAATGTATATATTAAACTATGCGCAATACAAATATCACATCACCACAACCTCTTATCAGTTTCATCATCACAACATATAACTTGCCAAAGCAACTGCTTGTCGAGGCTATTGAAAGTGCAATGAACTTAACACTATCAAAAAAGGAAAGAGAAATTATTGTGGTTGATGATGGATCAGACACTATCGACACATTAAAAGATATACAAGAAATTGCCAACAACATCATATACATACGTCAAGCAAACCAAGGACTATCAGCTGCACGCAACACAGCACTAAGAATAGCCCAAGGGCAATACATACAGTTTATCGATGGGGATGACAAATTATTGCGCACCCCCTACGAACATTGCCTCGACATTATGCGCTATCACAATCCTGACATAGTGATTTTCGAATCAACAAACAAGAACAGCAAGACAATACCATTCAACTACAATGGTCCTGTAACGGGTGCCGAATACATGCGCAACAACAACGTAAAAGCTTCGGCTTGTAGCTATCTGTTCAAGAAAAACGTCCTTGGCTCGCTACAATTTCCACTAAACATACTGCATGAAGACGAGGAATTCACACCACAGCTCCTATTGCGTTGCGAAAGAGTGTTCACCACACAAGCCGAAGCTTATTTCTACCGACAGCGCAAAGGCTCTATCATGCACCCCACATCAAAGCTGAAACTGACAAAAAGCCTGAACGACACCGAACAGGTAATCTATCACCTTCAGGAAATATCACTCAATTTGCCAGAAGAGGAGAGAGTAGCCATAGAACGACGCATAGCACAACTTACAATGGACTATATATATAATATGTGTAAATCACATAGTTCAAACGAAGTGGAAAAAGCAGTAGAACGACTATCAAAGCATAACCTCTTCCCACTGCCTGACAAGAAATACACCAAGAAATACAATCTATTCAGAAAGGCAACTATGACTTCGTGGGGAAGAAAGACAATGTCATTACTCATTAAAAACAGTCTTTTACACAATTAATTCCACATTCCGCATACCACAATCCACATTAAACTGTTAAGGCACACAGTATTTTTAACTTCGGTTAACAATTTACAATGCGCTGATTTTCAATAACTTACAAAAAAGTTACAAAAAACATCGAAAAAAAGTTCATAAAAAAAGAACAACCTATTAAAAATTTACTTACCTTTGCAACGTTTTAATA
>DGRY01000144.1 GCA_002391185.1 Prevotella sp. UBA4376 | reverse complement strand
AGATGGGGTAACATGGCAAAGACTTTCACACGCCTTGGCAAGCAGATTGCCATCGCAGTAGCTGAAGGTGGTCCAGACCCAGACAACAATGCACACCTTCGTGCCGTTATCGCTACTTGTCGTCACGAGAACATGCCAAAGGACAATATTGACCGTGCTATCAAGAATGCTGTTGGCAAGGATAAGTCAGCATGGAAGAGCGTAACTTACGAGGGATATGGTCCTCACGGAGTTGCTGTGCTCGTTGACACTCTTACAGACAACACAACACGTACCGTTGCTGATGTTCGCTCTGTATTCAACAAGTTTAATGGTAACCTTGGAACACAAGGCTCTTTGAGCTTTATGTTTGATCACAAGTGTGTTTTCACTTTCAAGCAGAAGGAAGGTGTTGATATGGATGACCTTATCCTTGAGCTTATTGACTTCGAGGTTGATGACGAATTTGACACTGATGAGGAAGAGGGTGAAATCACTATCTATGGTGCTCCAACAAGCTTTGGTGACATTCAGAAATATCTTGAGGAGAACGGATTTGAAATCACAACAGCTGAGTTCACACGTATTCCTACAGATTTGAAGGATGTTACTCCTGAACAGCGCGAAACTATTGACAAGATGATAGAGAAACTCGAGGAGTTTGATGATGTACAGAATGTGTACACCAATATGAAGCCAGAGTAAAATAAATGAATAATAAAAAACCTCACCAATAATTCTAATGGTGAGGTTTTTTGTATCTACTTATAATCTTTTTCCGTTAGTTTTACTTTCAGTAAAATAGCGTTCGGGTCTTTGTCTGAACGCATTATATAGATAAAACTAAAGCCGGCATCCTTATATATTTTTGTGCCTGTGTCGTTAGTGATATTCTCACGTATGGCATTCTTTAGCTTTGACTCATTCTCAGCTATTACCTTTGGATTATCTATCAATCCTCTAAGACGGCAATGATAGGTGAAAGTTTTTGACGATTTGTCAAACGAAAGGCTGTCTGTTCTCACATCATTATTATATGGAGTGGGGCAGAATTTCTTTGTGTATTCCTTTGCTTCACGCTCTGCTCTATCTTCAATTGTGTCGTGGTGGCAACTACACATCAATGCTAATGATGCTACTGTAAATAGTAAATATTTCTTCATTATCTTTTGATTTTTTGTGCAAATATAATGCAAATGAATAAAAAAAACAAATGAAAAATGGTGTTTTATTTTGTATTATGTATGATTTCAGCTATCTTTGCACATAAAATAGAAATTAATGGATAATATCAACAACATAAGAAACTTTTGTATCATTGCTCATATCGATCATGGAAAGTCAACCTTGGCTGATCGTTTATTAGAGAAAACTAAGACAATTCAGATTACTGAGGGGCAAATGCTTGACGATATGGATTTGGAGCGTGAGAGAGGAATAACCATCAAAAGCCATGCTATTCAGATGGAATATAAGGCTGAAGATGGACAGAACTATATTCTCAATCTTATTGATACTCCAGGACACGTTGACTTCTCTTATGAGGTTTCTCGAAGCATTGCTGCTTGTGAGGGTGCCTTGTTGGTTGTTGATGCTACACAAGGTGTGCAGGCTCAGACCATTTCCAACCTATACATGGCTATAGATCATGATCTTGAAATTATTCCTGTAATCAACAAGATTGATATGCCTAACGCCATGCCTGATGAGGTGGAAGACGAGATAATAGACCTTCTTGGTTGTGATCGCTCGGAGATAATTCGTGCATCTGGAAAGACAGGTGAGGGTGTAGAGGATGTACTTGAAGCCGTGGTTAAACGCGTTCCTCATCCCGTTGGCGATACTAAAGCAGCCCCACAGGCTTTGATTTTTGACTCTATCTTCAATTCCTTCCGTGGAATTATTGTCCTTTGTAAGGTTACTAACGGAACAATACGTAAAGGCGACAAGGTGAAGTTCTTCAATACAGGTATGGAGTATGTTGCTGATGAAGTGGGCGTACTGAAAATGGATATGATGCCTAAGACAGAACTTACCACAGGTGAGGTGGGCTATATTATTTCGGGTATCAAAACTGCTACAGAGGTAAAGGTTGGTGATACTGTTACATCGGTTTCAAACCCATGCGACAAGGCTATAGAAGGCTTCCAAGAAGTGAAGCCAATGGTGTTTGCAGGTGTATATCCTATTGATCCCAACGATTACGAAAATCTGCGTGCCTCGCTTGAGAAACTACAGCTCAATGATGCTTCGCTAACATTCTCGCCAGAGAGTTCTGTAGCATTGGGGTTCGGTTTCCGCTGTGGATTCCTCGGACTTCTTCACATGGAGATTATTCAGGAGCGTCTTGATCGTGAGTTCAATATGGATGTGATTACAACAGTGCCTAACGTTTCATATATGGTTTACGACAAGCAAGGTGGTTCCAAAGAGGTGCACAATCCATCAGGACTTCCTGAGCCAACTATTATAGACCATATTGAAGAACCATATATTAGAGCGACAATCATCACAGCTACTACTTATATTGGTCCTATAATGACTCTATGTCTCGACAAGCGAGGTGAGCTCATTAAGCAGGAGTATGTAAGTGGAAATCGTGTGGAGTTGCATTTCATGATGCCGTTAGGCGAAATCGTTATCGACTTCTATGACAAATTGAAGAGTATCTCTAAGGGATATGCTTCGTTTGATTATCATATTGATTGCTTCCGTCCAAGCAAGCTTGCCAAATTAGATATTCTTCTCAATGGTGAGCCTGTAGATGCGCTTTCTACTCTTACCCATGAAAGCAATGCCGTTACTTTTGGACGCCGTATGTGTGAAAAGCTTAAAGAACTTATTCCACGTCAGCAGTTCGATATCGCAATCCAGGCAGCTATTGGTGCAAAGATTGTGGCTCGTGAAACAGTAAAGCAAGTACGCAAGGATGTTACTGCCAAATGTTATGGTGGTGACGTGAGCCGTAAGCGTAAGTTGCTTGAAAAGCAGAAGGCGGGAAAGAAACGCATGAAGCAGGTAGGAAACGTGCAGGTGCCTCAAAAGGCTTTCCTTGCCGTATTAAAACTTGATTAGAAACTATTAAAACAGGAAGTGAGGAACTAAAATGAAAGAACCTTCTAACACCCCAAGAGACATAGCTCGTGAGTTGGCGCGTAAATATAGCACCATGACTCACGAGGAACTTGATTTGCTTGAAAGCATTCTGGTACCAATGAAGTTTGCCAAGAATGAGATGATTCTCAAGGAAGGCGATATTTGTGAGAATATTTATTATGTGGATAAAGGACTTGTTCGACAGTTCTATTTCAAGAATGGAAAAGAGGTTACCGAACACCTTGGAGTTGATCGCTCTATAGTAATGTGTATAGAGAGTCTCTTCCGTGAGGTACCAACTCACTTGCAGATAGAAGCTCTGGAACCAACAACAGTGTATGCTATGCCTAAGAAAAAACTTGAAGAGGTAGCATTACATAATGTGAACATACAGATTCTTTATCGCAAAATTCTTGAAGAGAGTCTGATTCTTTCGCAGGTTCATGCTGATCTTGTGCGTTTTGAAACGGCTCAAGATAGATATAAGAAGTTATGTAAACTCAATCCACAGGTTGTTCTTCGTGCACCACTTGTCTTTGTTGCCAACTATCTGCAGATGACTCCAGAGACACTTAGTCGTGTGCGTGCAACAACGTTGTTGGATTAAAACTGTGAGGTTGGGAGCTTACGAGTTATCGGGCAAATTTAATTTAGTAGAGCTACTCCGCTTGCTATCTACAGAGCAAGCGAAGCTTGCAAAAGCAGAATAAACTTAAATACTTATAGTAAATTCAAAACACAATCCTCCTTGTGGCTGATTCATTGCTTTGATTTTTCCACCATGAAGCATAACGGCATTTTTTACTATGGCAAGACCTAATCCTGTGCCTCCCATCTTGCGACTTCGTCCTTTATCAACACGATAAAAACGTTCAAAGATTCGACTGAGATGTTGTTCTGGTACTCCAATGCCGGTATCACTGAAAGCAAAGCACCAGAAATTACCTTCTTTAACTGCAGATATGGTGATAGTTGAACCTTCTCCTGCATAAGCAATAGCATTATCTGTGAGATTGCGGAAAATACTGTAGATCATGTTTTTGTTTCCTCTTATAGATATTGTTTTTGGCAGATTATTTACATAACTCATGTTACGCTTTTCCAAATCCAGTATTGTTTCCTGCTGTATTTGAGTGATAATTTCTACAATATCTAAGTCTTCTATATCCATAGTTTCTGGAGCGTTATCCATGCGGTTTAGAGTTGATATGTCTTGCAATAAATATCCGAGGCGCTCACTCTGTGCATAACATCTTTCAAGAAATTGTTTTCTTGTGTTCTCGTCAATAGACGTGTTGTTTATTATAGTTTCCAAAAATCCCTTTATAGACGCAACTGGGGTTTTTAGTTCGTGGGCCACATTCTGAGTGAGTTCTCTTTTTAATTTGTCTTGCTCTTTACGTGTGGTTTCCAATCTACGATATATCTTTATTATTCTTTCTGCAATCTCTCCAAGTTCATCGTTTGGAAAATCAATCAAATCGTCTGTATCAAGAGTTTCATTATTGTCAGCTCTTGATGCAAAAATGCGAAGTTTTTGTATATTTCTGTCTAATCTTTGAGTAAATCTGTATAACAGAATTGTAAGAAGTAGAAAAGCTCCTAATGCAAACCACATATAGTGTTGATCTGTTTCGAGTGATTTTGCAAGATCACTATCGTATGGAAGTGCAGTTCTTATAACGTATCCATTTTTAGGGAAATAGGTTGCGCTATAGAAGTAGTCGATATTTGTAGTGTTAGACTTGCGATCAACCGTAGCTCCCTGTCCTGTTTTCAATGCCTGTATAAACTCTGTTCTGTTGGAGTGGTCGGCAAAGTGAGAATAGTCTTTGCGCAGGTTGTCAAAGAATACATGGCCAGATTTATCAATAAGAGTTACACGTATATTTTTCTCGTTGTGTTGTTTCACATAGTTGCTTAATGTTTTCTCATCAGTTTTCCTTAGAAATTCAAGTGACACATGCATGCGATCATTATAGTCTTGAAGCTGTAAGTGAAGTGTCTCTTCCTTATATCGCTTTTCGCGTGTCCGCTGAAAAACGATAAAAGCCACGGCGAAAACGAGAAATACAGAGATTACACCGAGATATAGTTTATTTCCTACTGATAGTTTCATGCGTCAAAATAATATCCAAAACCTTGTCTGGTGACGATGTTGTTGGCATAGTTGCCTATTTTCTTACGTAATCGTGTGATGTTTACGTCAACGGTTCTATCGAGAACCAGCACGTCACTTGGCCACACTTTATCAATAAGTTCCTGTCGTGAGAGTACCCGTCCTTTAGCTTCGAGCAGTAATTTAAGAAGTTCATATTCTGTTTTTGTAAAGGCAATGTCTTTACCGTCCACACTAACAGTTTTTGTGTTGGCATTAAGTTTCAATCCCTTGTATTCAATGGTGTTGGTATTATTTGGGGTATTGGCACTTTTTGTTCTGCGCAGCACAGCTCTTACTCGCACCATCACCTCACGAATGGAGAAAGGCTTCGAGATATAATCATCTGCCCCAATATTAAATCCTGTAACCATATCGTTTTCTGTGTCCTTGGCTGTAAGGAATATTATTGGAATAGATGCTGTTGATTGATTTGCTTTAAGCTCTTTGGCAAGTGCAAATCCACTCATACCTTCCATCATCACGTCAAGTAAGAACAAATGGTATGGCAAAAGGTTCATATTAAGCACCTCTTCGGCAGAGTTTGCTGTATCTACCAGATACCCCTCTGTTTCGAGATTGAATTTCAGAATCTCACAGAGATCTTGTTCGTCGTCAACAACTAATATTCGATATTTGTTTTCTTCCATATTGCAAAGATAGTTTTTTTCTTTTCTTACTGCTGTAATATTCAAACTTTTTTTTTGTTTGTAACATGATTGTAACATTTATGTTATACTCCTGTAATTTCATAGAGCTATTTTTGCAGCAGATATGGAAATAATTTATCTTATAATTGTAGTTTTTCTGCTTTGTTTGGCAGTATTTGGGCTCTTTGTTGGAGTTAGTAATGATGCAGTTAACTTTTTGCAGTCTGCAGTAGGAGCACATGTAGCTAAATATCAAACGATATTAGTTTATGCCTCATTGGGTGTGTTGTTAGGTGCTGTTATGTCAACAGGAATGATGGATGTTGCTCGGCATGGAATAATAACACCTATTAATTATTCTTTTTTTGAGGTGATAACAATATTTTTGGCGGTGATGGTTACTAATGTAATTGTGCTTGATATGTTCAATTCGTTGGGTATGCCAACATCTTCTACAATTTCTTTGGTATTTGGACTGCTTGGTGGTGCATTTGTTTTGGCAACAATAAAAACGGTATCCAATCCATCTCTGAATTATGAAATGCTGCTTAATTCAGGACAGGCACTAAACATGATTATTGCGATATTCGTTAGTGTTGCATTTGCTTTTGTGTTCGGATGGGGAATAATGTGGATAAGCCGTATTGTGTTTACCTTTAATTACAAGCAGAAATCACGATTTAGTACTGCCATTTTTGGTGGTATTGCTTTCACCATACTGGCTTATTTTATTTTCTTGAAAGGTATTGGTAATAGCCCTTATATGCCCGACGATGTTCGTATATGGGTAAATATACATATTCAACCTTTGATAGTATTGACCTTTGGTGGTGCTGTTGTGGCAATGTATATTTTATGCTTGCTAAAAATTAATGTTTTTCGTATTATTGTTCTTTTAGGAACATTTGCTCTTGCAATGGCATTTGCTGGCAATGACTTAGTAAATTTCATTGGTGTACCTCTGTCAGGATTGGATAGTTATTTAGACTATATTGCCAATAACAATGGTGTAGCACCAACCTCTTTTATGATGTCATCATTAATGGAAAACGCTAAGACTCCTCCTTTGTATCTTTTATTTGCAGGTATCATAATGGTTATTGCTATGGCTACCTCACAAAAAGCAAAGAATGTAATTAAAACCACTGTTGATTTGAGTAGGCAGGATGAGGGAGATGAAATGTTTGGGTCAACCAATGCTGCTCGCGCTATAGTGCGTTTTTTCCAAACTGCTAACAGGCAGATTTCGTGTATTATTCCTTTAAGAGTAAAAAGTTGGATAAATGCACGTTTTGATAAAACGGATTTGGTTCTCGAAAACGACAAAGCAGCATTTGATATGGTTCGTGCAGCTGTTACTCTTGTCATTTCGTCAATGCTTATCACCATAGGCACAAATTTTAAATTACCGTTGTCAACAACTTATGTAACCTTTATGGTGGCTATGGGCGGTAGTCTTGCTGATAGGGCGTGGAGTAGGGAGAGTGCTGTTTTTCGTGTCACAGGAGTTATTTCGGTTATTGGCGGATGGTTTATAACTGCAGGTGTTTCATTTTTGTTTTCTGCCGTTGTAGCTTTAGCTATGTATTATGGAGGGATTTCCGCAAATATAGTGTTTATTTTTGTTGTCATCATTATGCTTGTTCGTAGTAATCGCAAATATAGAAGAAAGGTAGATGCAGAGAATAGAGATAAGGATTTATTCCAGATGATGATGCGCACCCGCGATCCGGAACTTGTTTGGGATATGCTGCAAAAACAGGTTCGCAGAACGCAATCTGAAATCTGTAGGTTTTCACTTGAACAGTTTAATCTTATTATTGATGGATTGGAACAAGAAAAGCATAGCACTCTACGCAAGGTTCAGCGTGATTTAAATGAAACAAAACAGACATTAAAAAATGTACGTCGTAAGGAAATGCTTGTTCTGCAACGGATTCCTCGGCCTATAGCTATAGAGCGTAATACATGGTTTCATTTAGGTATGAACAGTAATTTTCAGTTTATCTATTCTCTTCGTCGCATGCTTGAACCGATAAAGGAACATGTAGATAATAGTTTCAATCCGCTTTCTCCTGATCTGATAGCCGATTTCCTTCCTATTTGGCGAAATATTAATGAATTGATGAAAGCTTCATGTGCATTGATTGAAACAGGACGCTACAGCAATTATCGCCAGGTTTTGGCTGATGCTGACCGTGTTAAAGATGAATTGTCTCTTTTGCGTAAGAAGCAGATTGATCGTATGCAAGACTCTCGTAGCAATTCACAGATGCAGGTTAATCTGCTTTACCTTAATGTGTTGCAGGAGAGTCAGCAATTTTTAAGTAATATGAGGCATCAACTACGAGCGGCTAAAAAATTTATGGAATAATGCTATTGTGCTACAATAATATTGCAATCCTGTTACATCTTAGGGTTGCAATATTTTGTTAATATAGATGTAATTTGTTTGTAACATATTCCTCGTAAATTTGTGGTGAATAAATAAAGTAAGGAATATGGATATTAAAACAGCTCAAAGTATTCAAAAACTCTACAACTGGTGTAGGTTTATTGTAATTATAGCAACAATGTGCTTACTCTATTTTGCTTTAGCAGCAAAATAAAATGTCATTATCAAAATGTGTGTTATTAATTGCATTATATATGCTTAATTACAATTGTGGCTTTATTGCAGCAAGCCATGCGTCTATTCTCTCGTCTGTTTTATCACTTTCGTTCATCTCATCAAGAGCAAGACCAACGAAATCTCCGTCTATAACAGCCTCAGAATCATCATATGTATAGTTGTCGGCAGATACTTTGCCAATAATGTTTGCACCCTTTTCTTCTACAGCCTGATATAGTTCAGCCATACCTCCACAGAAAGTGTCGCAATAACTTTCGCTGTCACCACAACCAAACAGGGCAATAGTCTTACCGTTGAGGTCT
>DGRY01000171.1 GCA_002391185.1 Prevotella sp. UBA4376 | reverse complement strand
CCAACGAGAGCCAGGAGCGCATGGGTCTGCTCATCGACGAAAAGCACATCGACCACGTGCGACGCATTGCCGAGCGCGAGCGTGCCCCGATGTATGTTGTCGGCGAGACCACTGGCGATGCTCACTTCAGTTTCAAGCAGGGTGATGGCGTTAAGCCTTTCGACCTTGATGTGGCTCAGATGTTTGGTCACACTCCAAAGACCGTGATGGTTGACGAAACAGTAGAACGCAAATACGACAACGTTTCATATACACAAGATAAACTTGACGAGTATCTTTCCAACGTGCTTCAGCTTGAGGCTGTGGCTTGTAAGGACTGGTTGACCAACAAGGTTGACCGTTCGGTAACAGGTAAGATTGCACGTCAGCAGGGACAGGGACAGATTCAGTTGCCATTGAGCGACTGTGGTGTTGTTGCTCTCGACTATCGTGGCAAGCAGGGTATTGCTACAGCTCTTGGACATGCTCCTCAGGCTGGTTTGGCAGATCCAAAGGCAGGCTCTGTTCTCTCTGTTGCTGAGGCTCTCACCAATGTTGTGTGGGCACCAATGGCAAATGAGGAGACTCCGCTCGAGTCTGTAAGTCTTTCGGCTAACTGGATGTGGCCTTGTCGTTCACAGAAGGGTGAGGATGCACGTTTGTATGAAGCTGTAAAGGCATTGAGCGATTTCTGCTGTGCTATTCATGTTAATGTGCCAACAGGTAAAGACTCGCTTTCACTCACTCAGCAATATCCTAATGGCGACAAGATTATCGCTCCAGGTACAGTTATCGTTAGTGCTGGTGGTGAGGTTAGCGATGTAAAGAAGGTTGTTTCTCCTGTTCTTGTTAATGATAAGAATTCAAGTATCTATCATATCGACTTCAGCTTCGACGAGCAGCGTCTCGGTGGTTCTGCTTTTGCTCAGAGCATGGGCAAGATTGGCAGCGATGTTCCAACAGTTGAGAACCCTGAGTATTTTGTTGACTGCTTCAACGCTGTTCAGGAACTCATCCGCAAGGGGTGGATTATGGCTGGTCACGATATCTCAGCCGGTGGTCTTATCACCACATTGCTTGAGATGACATTCGCTAATGTTGAGGGTGGTATGAAGATAAACCTTCACGATCTTGCTGGCGATGATGTTGTAAAGATGCTCTTTGCTGAGAACCCAGGTGTTGTTGTTCAGGTGAGCGACAAGTATAAGGCTGAATTCAAGGAGTTCCTTGATAATGCAGGCATCGCATACGCTAAGATTGGTTACCCTGCTCCTGAAACACGTACCATCTTTGTTAAGAAGGACGAGTATGAGCACGAGTTTGACATTAACGCTTTGCGCGACACATGGTATAAGACATCATATCTGCTCGACCGCAACCAGAGCTTCGGTGGAATGGCTAAGAAGCGTTACACCAACTACAAGAAGCAGCCTGTAGAGATGAAGTTCAGCTATGGCTTCAAGGGCACTTGTAAGAGCCTTGGTTGTGATCCTGATCGTCGTAAGCCATCAGGCATCAAGGCTGCTATCATCCGTGAGAAGGGTACTAATGGTGAGCGCGAAATGGCTTATTCAATGTATCTTGCAGGCTTTGATGTTAAGGATGTGATGATGACCGACCTTATCAGCGGTCGTGAAACACTCGAGGATGTTAACTTCATTGTGTTCTGTGGTGGATTCTCTAACTCTGATGTTCTTGGCTCTGCCAAGGGTTGGGCAGGTGCATTCCTCTACAATCCTAAGGCTAAGGAGGCTCTTGATAAGTTCTATGCTCGTGAGGATACACTTTCACTCGGTATCTGCAACGGTTGCCAGCTCATGGTTGAGCTTAACCTTATCAATCCAGAGCACAAGCATCGCACACATCTGTGTCACAACAACTCTAAGAAGTTTGAAAGTTCATTCCTTGGCTTGAACATCGAGCAGAATGAGAGCGTGCTCCTTGGCAGTCTTAGTGGCAGCAAACTTGGTATTTGGGTTGCTCATGGCGAGGGTCGTTTCTATCTGCCAGAGCCTGAGGATCATTATAATATCGTTGCTAAGTATAACTATGCTGAATATCCAGGTAACCCTAACGGTTCAGACTATAATGTAGCTGGTATTGCCAGTGCCGATGGTCGTCACCTGGCTATGATGCCTCATCCAGAGCGTGCTATCTTCCCATGGCAGAACGCTTGGTATCCTGCAGAGCATCGCAACGACGAAATCACTCCTTGGATGGAGATGTTCGTGAATGCTCGCAAGTGGGTTGAGAGCCGAAAGAAGTAATAAACGATATATGTTTTTACAGTTATTCAGAACATTCTTTAAGATCGGTCTCGTCACATTTGGTGGCGGCTATGCCATGATTCCAATGATCGAGGCCGATGTTGTTGACAAATACAAGTGGGTCGGGAAAGAACAGTTTCTCGACCTCCTTGCTATTGCCCAGAGTTGTCCGGGTGTGTTTGCCATCAACATAAGTATCTTCATAGGCTATAAGCTTCGTGGTGTGCGTGGTGCTATGGCTGCTGCTTTTGGAACAGCCCTTCCTTCGTTCTTGATTATTTTGCTCATAGCCATGTTCTTCCATCAGTTTCAGGACAACAAGATTGTTGCAGCATGCTTTGCTGGCATTCGTCCTGCTGTTGTGGCTCTTATTGCTGTGCCTACATTCAATCTTGCCAAGAGTGCCAATATCTCTTTGGTAAACTGCTGGATTCCTATCGTGGGTGCTTTGCTCATCTGGCTTATGGGGGTAAACCCCATTTGGGTTATCATTGCTGCCGGCTTTGGCGGATTCATCTATGGTAAGTTTATTAAACCAACGGAATAGTTGGTTATGAATGTGGAGTGTGGAATGTGGAATGTGTAATTACGCATTAAAAGCTAAAGATTATGATTTTTCTCTATCTGTTCATAACATTCTTTGAAATCGGACTCTTCGGTTTTGGTGGTGGATATGCGATGATTTCGCTTATTCAGGGACAGGTTGTAACCCGTTGGCATTGGATGAGTATGCAGGAGTTTACCAATGTTATTGCTATTTCGCAGATGACTCCTGGTCCTGTGGGCATCAACTCTGCCACTTATTGCGGTTACACAGCTGTTCACAATGCTGGTTATGATGGTGTTATGGCTATGCTTGGTTCTGCCACCGCCACCTTTGCGCTTGTGTTGCCTTCGTTTATCTTGATGATACTTATCAGTAAGATGTTCATGAAATACATGAAGAATCCCATTGTGCAGAGTGTTTTCTCTGGTTTGCGCCCAGCTGTAGTTGGTTTGCTTGGTGCTGCTGCTCTTCTGCTCATGAATGCTGAGAACTTCTATACTCCAGCTGATCCATGGCGTTTTTGGATTAGCGTGTCGTTATTTGTGTTTACCTTTGTAGGTACTAAATGGCTTAATATTAATCCTATCAAGATGATAGGCTATGCCGCTTTTGGCGGTTTGATGTTACTCTACTAACCGAAACTTTTATCACACAACATTGCGTATGAAAGATATAAAGAAAATAGTGCTCACCGGCGGACCTTGTGCCGGAAAGACAACAGCCCTCGTTAAGGTTATCGAACATTTCACCAGTCTTGGTTACAAGGTGTTCACCATTCCTGAGGTTCCAACTATGTTCACTCAGGCGGGTATGGATTACCTTACTGACAATAAGGATTTTTTCTATGAGGGTGAGAAAGCTACTCTCGAAGTTCAGCTGGCTCTTGAAGATAAGTTCTATAAGATGGCAGAGACACAGACTCAACCCACGCTTATTATTTATGATCGTGGCACAATGGATATCTCAGCCTATATGAAGCCTGAAATGTGGGAGAATATCACTGCTGCCTGTGGCACCAATTCTGCTCAGCTGCGCCAGCGCTATGATGCTGTGCTGCACCTTGTTTCGGCTGCCGACGGTGCTGAGAAATACTACACTACAAGCAATAATGCTCAGCGCAACGAGCCTGCCACCGAGCAGGGACTGGCTATTGCGCGTATGCTCGACAAGCGTGTTATGGAGGCATGGAGCGGTCATCCTCATCTGCGTGTTATCAATAACCATGAGGACTTCGACAAGAAACTCTATCGTGTGCTAAAGGAGATTAGTAATGTGCTTGGACTTCCACAGCCTATTACTGAGGAGCGTAAATACATCGTTGAACTCGTTGGCGAGATTCCTAATGCCATTGAGAGTGAGATTACTCAGACTTATCTCACCTCTGACCCTGGAAGCGAGGTTCGCTTGCGTAAGCGTGGATGGCAGGGAAAATATGTATATGTGCACACCATCAAGAAGAATACTCCGGGCAACGAGCAGGTTGAGACCGAGCGTCAGATAGGCGTTAATATGTATGAGTCGTTGTTGCAGCAGGCTGATCCTTATCGCCAGACGATTAACAAGATGCGCAAGAGTTTCATCTATAAGGGCCAGTTCTTTGAACTCGACACTTATCTTTCGCCTGTAAGCAATCTGCAGATTCTTGAAACAAAGGGCATCACCGATCACGAGGAGGTGAACTTCCCTCCATTTATCAAGGTTGTGGAAGACATTACCGGCCGATTGGAATACTATAATTATAATATTGCGCTGAAGAAATAAGCCTAATTCAGAATGCGAAGCACGCTTCGCATTCTGAAAATTGAAATATTGAAATAAGGAAATATGGAAGGATTATATTGGAAGATGGAAATATTGAAATATTATATCGCTCAGTGACCTTCGGTTCCATTTTTTAATTTTTCATTCTTTCCATCTTTCAATTTTTCAATATTTCCATCTTTCCATCTTTCAATTTTACTTGGACCAAGTGAGAAGCCTTGCTTAATATTGTTTTTGTATCGTCCGCCTGCGCGGACGATTATTTTTTGTGCCTTTGAGAAGCGTCCGCGTACGCGGACAGAGAAAATTGGGGCTTGGAAATGGCGTCCGCGTACGCGGACAGAGTAAATCGAGTTTGTTTTTCTCAGCCTGTTAGTACTCCCAAGTAAAATTGAAAATGGAGATATTAAAAGATGGAAGTATTATGTCGGCGTAGCCGATCATTTCTTTCCGTTGGTCAGAGGAACTCTTCATTATTCTCTAATTCCTGTAATTCTTGATTTTTTTTAAGGCGAAACTTTAAGCATTCATCTGACTATTCCAGTTTGATTCATTAATCTATGATAGTTTTATCAAGAATTAGAGAATTAGAGAATTTTTGTTTTATAATGCGCAAAGGCGTAAGCTTAATTCTCAAATTCCTGTAATTCTTGATTTTTTTTAAAAGCGAAACTTTAAGCATTCATCTGACTATTCCAGTTTGATTCATTAATCTATGATAGTTTTATCAAGAATTAGAGAATTTTTGTTTTATAATGCGCAAAGGCGTAAGCTTAATTCTCAAATTCCTGTAATTCTTGATTTTTTTTAAAGCGAAACTTGAATTATTAAAAATAGTATTGCAAACCTATGGTTAGTGCAATGCGGTTAGTACCAAAGGAACCTTCGAAAGAATAATGTCCTGGACGTTCTATTTGTGTGCTATAGCTACAACTGAGTGAGCGTAATTCAGCGCCTACACCAAAGTGACGAGCTATCTTGTAGTGAGCACCAATCTGCTCGAATACACCAATGCCACCTTCAGGGCTTGTGTAGTCGTTGCCTGCATAACCTAAGCCCAGAGACGCATCAAAATACCAACTGTTCTTGGTTTGATAAGCATAATATACGCTTGCGCCTGCGTAAAAGTCATTGCACCCAATAGCATTGAGATGTGATTGTATTACATTAACTCCAAATCCAAAACCTTTATTGAAAGTGTGACAATAGTCAACTGAGAGGTCGTAAGATGATGATGTTTTATATACAGTATTTAATTCGTGTATTTCAGAATAAACTAAGCCTGGGCCATAGTTTACTTTAATTACGTTGTGAGTAGGTTCAAAATCCGCTTCATTAAGTTCCTTTGCTGATGTGGTAAAAACACCTATTACCATCAGCATAATCATTAAAATGTTTCTTTTCATTATGTTATTTTCTTTTTAGTAAATCCTACTGCAAAGGTAGTGCTTTTTATAGATATAATGAAAAAAAATGCCTGAAACAACAAAAACGATATTATTAGTCACAATTTTGATAATTTTAGACGATAAAAGGTATTGTGAGTAAATATAATTCGATATATCTTTGCAATGTCATAACAAATAAAAAGTGGTTATTTGATAAAAGGTAGGTTTTTCGGTTAATTTTTCGCATTAAAGTTTAAAATAATGTCTTATAAGTTTAGACATGGTATGTAAACGGGGTGAACTGGGAAGTTCACCCCGTTTTTATAACCTCACCCCGTCCCTCTCCGAAGGGAGAGGGGGGATTTTAGATTCGTGTTCTTATTTCTTTGATGAATTCGAGAGAGTTCACCTGTTTGGTTTCTATGCCTTCCATGAGTGGTATGAGGTCTTTGGTTGCTATTCCTGCGTTGAGGGTAGCAAAGCAAGCAGCTTCAAGACGATCGGCAAAATCCTGTAAAGGTTTGTTGCTGTCAAGTTCTCCACGTTTACGCAAAGCTCCACTCCATGCAAAGATTGTTGCCATAGGGTTGGTTGATGTTTCTTCACCTTTCAAATAACGATAATAGTGACGTGTAACAGTGCCGTGAGCTGCTTCGTATTCATAGTTGCCGTCAGGACTAACAAGTACAGAAGTCATCATGGCAAGTGAACCGAAAGCTGTTGAGAGCATATCGCTCATCACATCGCCGTCGTAATTTTTGCATGCCCAGATGAAACCGCCCTTTGAACGGATTACGCGTGCTACAGCATCATCGATAAGTGTGTAGAAATATTCTATGCCAGCCTGTTCGAATAGGCTCTTATAGTCGCTTTCATAAACTTCCTCAAATATCTTACGGAATTGTGCATCGTATGTTTTTGAGATTGTGTCTTTAGTGGCAAACCATAGGTCTTGCTTGGTATCGAGGGCAAACTTGAAACAACTGTGTGCAAAGCTTCGTATGCTCTTGTCGGTGTTGTGCATGCCCTGGATTACTCCTGAGCCTTGGAAGTTGTGTATCTCCACTTCTTGCATCTTTCCGCTTTCTCCTTGGAACACAAGTTTGGCTGTGCCAGGCTCATCGGCACGTATTTCTACGCTCTTATAAACATCGCCGTAGGCATGACGGGCAATAGTTATAGGTTTTTCCCAGTTTTTCACTACAGGGTGAATGCTTGGAATAGTGATGGGGGCGCGGAACACGGTTCCGTCCATGATGCTACGGATAGTGCCGTTCGGACTTTTCCACATTTTGTGTAGTTTATATTCGTCCATACGCTGTGCGTTAGGAGTGATAGTGGCACATTTTACAGCTACACCATATTTGCGTGCTGCGTTGGCAGAATCGATGGTTACCTGATCGTTTGTCTTGTCGCGGTTTGGAAGACCGAGGTCATAGTATTCTGTTTTCAAATCAACAAAGGGCAGGATAAGCTCATCTTTGATCATCTTCCACAGAATTCTTGTCATTTCATCTCCATCCATTTCTACCAGTGGGGTAGTCATCTTAATCTTTTCCATAATAAAAAAGCCTCTACAAACCTCTCCCTTGGGAGATGGTGTTTAGTTACACATTTTGGTTATTCTGTTCGCAAAGGTAATAAAAAGAATTTGTTTCACCTAATAAAATGTGTTGATTGTAATCTTTTAAAGCATAAATGTAACAGTATGATAATATTGCTACCATTGTGCTAAAAAAAATCAGAGTATTCCGATTATCCGAATACTCTGATTATTCTAATAATTCTAATTGTTCGTTATTTTTTTACTCCTCTGGTGCTTTGTCGATCAAATCCATAAACTGGTCGAGTTTTGGAGTAATGATAATTTGTGTGCGGCGGTTGCGCTGCTTACCCACCTCTGTATCGTTGCTTGCGATAGGATTGAATTCTCCACGGCCACCTGCTGTGAGACGTTTAGGAGCTACGCCGAAGTGGTTGATGAGATACTGCACAACTGAGGAAGCGCGCAAAGCAGAGAGATCCCAGTTGTTACGGATATTCTTCATAGAAGCAGCTTGAGTGTTTACAGGCACGTTGTCAGTGTTACCCTCGATAAGCACATCGTAATCCTTGTAGTCGGTGATAATCTTTGCAATCTTGCTCAGTGTCTCTGCTGCACGGTCATTAATTTCATAAGAACCGCTCTTGTATAGCATGTTGTCAGCTAAAGAAATATATACAACACCCTTGAGAACCTGTACATCTACTTCCTTCATCTCTTCCTTACTAAGGCTGCGAGTTAGGTTGTTGGTGAGTACCATATTAAGAGAATCGCTCTTGCTCTTTACTTCAACAAGGTGACGGATATACTGGTTTGACTCGTTTATCTGGTCAACAAGCTTAGATATGTTGATATTGTTGTCGCTTGTGTTTGAAAGGCTCTTGTCGAGTGATTTCTGCAGGGCTGCATAGTCTTTCTTCTGCTGAGCAAGCTGCTCCTCAAGAGAAGCTACACGTGCCTTGCTTGCTGCAAGCTGTTCCTTTGCGTCCTGATAGTTTGTTGTAAGCTCACGGTTTTCGTTCTGGCAGTTTTCCAGATCTTTCTTGCTTGCGCAACTTGTAACAAATAAAGTGCCTGCAAGGAGTGTGAGCATGATAATATTCTTTTTCATATTCATAAAATATTAGTTAATACTCTGTTTTCTTGGTCTGCAAATATATAAATTGAGACCTCAAAAGCATTCTAATGTTCAAGTGCTTTAGAGAATTTTAACCACAAAAGTCGTTATTTCAGAAAAATTTAGCCTCCAGGTGGGCGAAGCATGCTTCGCAAGTTACCTTTTTTTACTTGCATACTCGCGTGGCGACATGCCGTATAAACCCTTGAACATGGTTGAGAATGATGCAAGATTACTGAATCCACATGTATACATTACTTCTGTGATGTTCTGTCCTGGTTGTGAAAGTAGTTTGGCAGCTTGCTTCAAGCGGATGTTACGGATGAAGCCATGAGGAGTTTGGTTAGTGAGCTCTTTCATCTTACGATATAAGTGTACGCGACTGATTCCTACCTCGTTAGCTACCATGTCAACACTCAGGTCGGTGTTGCTGATGTTAGCGTTGATAACGTCCATCACGCGATCAATCAGCTTACTGTCTGGAGCATCGAGCGTTACTCCTTGCAATTTGTGGTCTTGGCTTTCATTGCCTGTGAACTTATTACGAAGAATGGTGCGTTTTGCAATAAGATTTATTATTGTACGATGAAGTATTTCCATGTTGAAAGGCTTAACAATATATGCATCGGCACCAGTCTCAAGTCCTTTCAAGCGATCTTCGTCAGTACTTTTACCTGTTAACAGAATAATTGGTACATCGTTGGTATTGATGTTGTTACGTAGGCGACTACTCAATGAAATACCATCCATAACTGGCATCATTACGTCGCTTATTATCAATGATGGTACTTCACGTAGTGCTGTTTCAAAAGCATCCATACCATTAGCGCATACAATAACGTCAAAATCATGACTGAGTTCCTGTTCAAGATATTGTGAAATCTCATAGTCGTCTTCGGCAATGAGGATTTTCTCGCGTGTACGACGCGCAAGTTGTTCGGAAAGTTGCTCTGGAGTAATATCTATTTGTTGTTCTATATTATCAGCAAGAGCATTCATCTCGTTGTATGTAAGTTCATCGGTACTTTCCTCAACTTCCTCCATTTCAGCAGGTTTGAGATGACTGTTACCTAAAGGTAATGTAACAACAAATTCACATCCTGGTGCATTTATATTGTTATGTACAGAGATGTCACCATAGTGTAGTTCCACAAGTGAGCGAGTGAGGTCAAGACCAATACCAGTACCAATCTTGCGGTCGTTAGATTCGGTTGGCGCCTGATAGAAGCGTTCAAAAATATGCTGTATCTTGTCCTCAGGGATTGATTCTCCATCATCGAAGAAAACCAGTTTTACTTCTGAATCAGTATGTGTCAGCGTGATACGTATATTTCCGCCTGCAGATGTGTATTTGAATGCGTTAGAGATGATGTTCACCAATACTTTATCGAAGTTGTTAGGATCGATCCACACATTCAGCGACTCTGTGTCGTGAACAAAACTCAAGTTAATGTGCTGTGACTTAGCCTGTTGTGTGAAAAGAGTATATACCTCATTGATGTATTTCACCATATCGGTTTCTTTCATGTGCATAGCCATCTGTCCCTTATCAATCTTACGAAGATCCATAATCTCGTTGATAAGATGCAGGATGCGTTTTGCATTACGGTGAATAGTAGTGTATATCGCCTGTCGCTGTGGGTCGGGGTCGTTCTTGATAAGCTGTTGCAGAGGCGATACTATGAGTGTCATTGGAGTGCGAATTTCGTGGCTGATGTTCATGAATGAACGTAGCTTTGACTCGCTAAGTTCCTCGGCATGGATGTGTTCCTGAAGCAGCAAACGGTCTTCTTCCTTACGCTTTCTGTAAATGAAATAGAAACGAATTAGTGCAATGAAGACAATTATATAAATAATCTTAGCCAATGTGCTGGCATACCATGCAGGGTGAATGGTTACAGTGAATTCTTTTATTGGCGATTCCTGACCATTGCATATTGCTTTGACCTTGAAATGGTATGTTCCTGATGCAAGATGATTGAATACCAGTTCGTTAGCTCCCTGACGGGTGGTGTACCATTGATCGCCGTTTATTCTGTATGCGTATGTTATCTGCTCTACGTTGTTGAAGGTTAGGGTAGAAAGGTGAATGGTGAACGAGTTGTCGTCATGAGATAGATTGAATGTCTCGCTGTCGATAACTCGTTTGTCGGTAATCTCGTATATTCCTGATTCCATTCCTGCAAATACGCTTCGTGAGCCTACAACAAAGTCGGTGATTGCAACTTTTGCATTCCATTCCTGCTGAGCCACTTTGGCTGGTTCAAACCAAGTTATACCCCCTGTGCCGCCCATTATGATAAGTGCTCCGTTGTTTTTGCTTGCTACTGTTCCGTCGCTGAACTCATTGCTTTGAATACCGCTTTCGGCATAGTAGTTTTCAGTTTTGCCTGTGCGAGGGTTCAAACAGCAAATACCATGTGCTGTTCCAAGCCAGATGCGCCCCTTGCTATCTTCGGTTATAGAACAGATGCTGTTGTCACAAATTCCTTCCTTTATTGTATAACGCTTTTCATTTATGCCGTTGTGAAAATCGTAGCAATAAACTCCGTCGTCGGTACCAAACCACACTTTACCTTTGCGGTCGGCATACACACTATGCGAGAAAGTACCTTTATTTATGCAGTTTTTGCCGAATGTAGATAACCAACTGCCTGTTTTTATGTTGAGAGCAGAAAGTCCTATTGATGTAGCTACAAATAGTGTCTTTCCATCATGACTTACCGATAGCTTAGATAGGAAATTGTTGGGAAGGCTGTTGATTTTCTGGTTGTTATCAGCACCCTTCTTCATAGTATAACTATGAACACTTCCATCTTGCGCATATTTGAATAAACCGTGTCCCATAGACGCCATCCATATAGTACCATTGGCATCACATTCCATGTCAAAGATACTTAGTTCTGGGTTGTTGCCAATGTTTACCTTGTGATAGCTGCTGCCTTCAACATATCCACAGCCATTGCGATAAGAACCTATCCAGATGCGTCCCTTTTTGTCTTCACATAGAGAGAGCACAACAAGTGGAACGTTGGTGTAGTGACGAATCAGTCGGTAGCTACCATCAAGCTCGTATGCACCGTCTTTATCAGTTCCCACCCATACATGACCATTCTTGGCATATAGAACAGCTGTTACACAGTTACTGCCTATTGTATTGTGATTTCCGAGGCGGTAGCCCATGTAGCCAAAAGAAAAGGTGTTGCCTGGTTGCATGAATACACCTTTTTGCAGCATGCTAATCCACACGTTGCCTTGTCTGTCTTCTATGATAGAGCTAACTTTGCTTTTGCTTAAATCAATAGCATTGCTAAAGAAAGGATTGTCTATAACCTGGTGAGTAATAGGGTTATACATGAAAATACCCATTCCATCGCAGCCTATATACACATTATCGTTCTTGCTGATATATATGCTCCACATTGGTAAATTGCCAATAATGTCAATGCGTTGGAATGTTCCTTTGCCCTGTGGCATAAGGTAAAGTCCTTGTCCTATGGTTGCTAACCAAATGTTTCCTTTGCTGTCAACACCCACTTCGCGTGCTTTGACATCTTTCAGACCGGGAACCTCTGTAACAAGTGAACCATTTGGATTTAGTATCAATAGCTTGTTGTTTTCGGTGATAATCAGCAATCTATGCAGGTTATCCTCTTTCATGGTATAGATATATTCATATTTCTTCAATGCACCACCAATAGGGCGACATTCGCGTTTCTTGCCTCTTTTTAAACGCAAAAGTCCGTAGCCTGATGTGGCAATCATCACATCACCATTCTCACACACAGTCATGTGGTTGATGTATGTGCGCGCTTCTTTTCCCTTTGAGTCATACATGGGAACAACCTGAAAACCTCTGCCGTTATATTCTATCAGCGAGTTGCTTGTTCCTAACAAGATGTTGCCTTCATGGTCTTCGTCGATACAATTGATATAGTTGTTCGATAGACCACGATTATCTTCAAAGTCGCGTCTTAGCAACGTGAAGTTATACCCGTCGTAAACGTTGATTCCATTACGGGTTGCGATCCAGATGAAACCATTACGTGCTTGGAACACCTGATTAGCAAAACTGCTTGATAGTTGATTTTCTGTATTGAATAATTTACCTGTTTGGGCAGTAATGTTCAAAGTGAACAAAAAGCATAGTATGTTTGTTAGCCAAATATTTTTCGCGACTATCATGATTGATTTGATTTTGGCTCAAAATTACACATTATTTATGAAATACTGAAATTTTGTGCCCGAAAAACGCGTTTTTTTACCCCAAATGGTACTTTTCACAAAGTTTTTGATACATGAAACGTTACTTTATGTAAAGTTTGCGTAACGTATGATAAAACATATTATATATAAAAGGTGTACCTTTGCGACCGAAAATTAACGAAATATATAGACTCAAATTTACCAAAGACAAATAGTCATGAAAACATTTAGAACAGCACTTGCTACAATGGCGCTACTCTCGTCTATGGGAATTCATGCCCAGGGACAGGTGACGCTTCGTCTTGATGAAGCAAAGACATCTGTTAGCCCGATCCTTTATGGTATGATGACCGAAGAGATTAATTTCGCTTATGAGGGTGGCTTGTACGCACAGTTGCTTCGTAACGTTTCGTTTCGTGATGCTCAGAATGGTAAGCGTCCTAATCCTTGGACTCCTTGGAAACCTGAAGGCGCAAAGTTCTGGTCTCTCACAGATAGTACAACTTCAAAAGTGCGCATTGAGGAAAAGGGTGGCTACAATCGTGCAAACCCTGTTGCCTTTGTGTGGACAGCTCAGAAAGGTGACGGATTGCTCAATGATGGTTATTGGGGTATTCCTGTAAGAGCTGGTGAACAGTATCAGGGAGCAGTAATAGTGAAGTCAAACATTGCAGGCGGAAGCGAGTTTGAAGTTGCTCTTGTTAGCAATGATGGAAAAACGGTTTATGCTTCTACTGTTGTTAAGAACATCAACGATAACTGGCAGCGATTGGAATTTTCTTTCAATGCTCCAAAGAATCTTGAGAAGGCAACAAAGGATGTAAAGTTCCGTATCACAGCATTGAAGTCAGGTGAATATCAGCTTTCAAAGGTTGTTCTCTTCCCTGAGACTTTCAAAGGTCGCAAGAATGGTCTTCGCAAGGATCTCATGCAGATGATGTGTGACATGAATCCAAAGTTTCTTCGCTTCCCAGGTGGTAACTATCTCGAAGGTAACGACTTCCAGAATCGTTTCGACTGGAAGCGCACTGTTGGCAATCCTGATGAACGCCCTGGTCACATGAGTCCTTGGGGCTATCGTTCTACTGATGGTCTTGGACTTCTGGAGTTCCTGCAATGGGCTGAGGATTGTGGCGCAGAGCCTATTCTTGGTGTTTTTGCAGGTTATGTTCTCAGCACCGACTATCTCTCAGCCGATTTTTGTGACAATTTTGTGCAGGATGCTCTCGATGAGATAGAATATGTTATCGGTGGTGCCGATACCAAGTGGGGTGCTCAGCGTATTAAGGATGGTCATCCAGAGCCATTCCCATTGCACTATGTTGAGATTGGTAACGAGGACTTCTTTGATTTAAGTGGCTCCTATCCTGGTCGTTACAAGAAGTTCTACGAGGCTATCAAGGCAAAATATCCTCAGTTGCAGATAATCTCAACTCAGGAAGCTAAGATGATTAAGGAACAGGCAGAGGAAACTGGTGTTGACAACATCAAACTCGATGTCATCGATGAGCACTATTATCGTAGCACAGAAGATATGTATCGTGCTTTCAATCAGTATGATAGCTATGATCGTAAAGGTCCAAAAATCTTCTGTGGTGAGTGGGCTTCACGCGAGGGAACTCCAACAACAAACATGAATGCAGCTCTTGGTGATGCAGCTTGGATGTCGGCTATGGAACGCAACTCTGATATTGTTATTGCTCATTGCTATGCACCTCTCTTTGTTAATGTTAACAAGGGTGGAATGCAGTGGGAAAGCGATCTTATTGGTGTTGACGCATTGAATGCCTATGGCAGCCCTTCTTACTATGCACAGTGCATGTATGCTAACCATGTAGGTAACAAGATAGTTCCAATAGAGGTAGCTAATATGCCAAAGATGGCTGTTAAAGATGGTGAACTTTCACAGATATATTATTCTGCTACAACTGATACTAAAACAGGCAAAACTTATCTTAAACTTGTAAACGGTGGATCTACTAAGCAGAATGTAACAATATATATAAAAGGTGGCAAGGTACAGAAAAATGGTAAGCAGATAATACTTACATCTGCTAAACCTGAAGATACGAATTCTATTGACAATCCTCGAAACATCGTACCTGTTGCCAAGAAAATTAAGGCAGGCAAGACATTCAAGGTGAATCTCCCTGCTTATTCAGTAAATGTACTGACCTTCTGATGAAGATTTATTTATTTTCAATTTATCAATAAACCTAATAAGTACAATGAAACATTTAGACAGACTTTTAAAAGTCTTATCTCTTGTTGTCTTCATGCTGATACTGTCGTCGATGACAGCATTGGCTCAGACAACAATCAAGGGAAATGTGTCAGATGAGAGCGGCGAACCATTGATTGGTGCCGCTATCACTGTGGTGGGTAACAAATCTGCTGCGGCGGTTACCGATCTCGATGGTAACTTCCAGCTGAAAGCCCCATCTAATCATGTTACTTTGAGCGTTTCATACATTGGTATGAAAACTCAAAAAGTTACAGTAAATGGTAGTGCACCTCTGCGCATCGTGATGCAGGCTGACGCACAGACAACTGAAGAAGTTGTTGTCGTTGGTTACGGTCAGCAGAAGAAAGCTTCTGTTGTAGGTGCTATTACCCAAGCCGACAGTAAGGTATTGCAGCGCTCTGGTGGTGTGTCTTCTCTTGGTGCAGCCCTCACGGGTAACCTCCCTGGTGTGATTACTTCTCAGAGTTCAGGTATGCCTGGTGAAGAGGATCCACAGATTGTTATCCGTGGTGTGAGTACCTGGGGTGACGCTTCTCCACTGATTCTTGTTGATGGTATCGAGCGTCCAATGAACTCTGTTGACATCAACTCTGTTGCAAACATTTCCGTTTTGAAAGATGCTTCTGCAACAGCCGTTTATGGTGTGCGTGGTGCTAATGGTGTTATCCTTATCACTACAAAGCGTGGTTCTGAGGGTAAGGCTAAAATTGAAATCGGTATGCAGATGTCTGCAAAGGTAGTTTCTAAGCTTCCTACTAAGTTCGACAGCTACAACTCACTTCGTGTTCGTAATCAGGCTGCTGAGAACGAGCTTGGTCTTACACCTGCTTCTTGGAGTAAGGTATTGCCTGAGTACATTCTTGACAAGTATCGCAACCCAGCTAACCTCGAAGAGGCTGAGCGTTATCCTAATGTAGATTGGGCAAATGAGCTTTTCAACAAGTCTGCTATGGCTTATAACCCTAACATCAACGTAAGCGGTGGTACAAAGTATGTTAAGTACTATGCTTCTTTGGACTTCCTGCACGAGGGTGACCTTTATAAGGTATGGGACAACAATCGTGGTTACGAGTCAGGTTTCGGTTACAACCGTATCAACATTCGTTCTAACCTCGACTTCCAGTTGACAAAGACAACTCAGCTTCGTGTTGACCTCTCTGGTTCTCATGGCGTTTCTAAGTCTCCTTATGGTCTTGCTCGTGGTTCTTGGGCTGAGACACAGCTTTGGGAGGCTGCATATTCAGCACCAAGCAACGCTTTCTTGCCACGCTATTCTGATGGCACATGGGGTTACTACCCAGACGATACTCAGGGTGCTCACAACTCTGTTCAGGACCTTGCAACAGCAGGTATCGGTGAAACAACAAACACTCGTATCAATACAAACTTCACACTTACCCAGAACCTTGACTTCATTTTGAAGGGTCTTCAGGCAAGTGCTACTGTATCTTGGGATAATACATTCCAAGAGGTAAATCGTGGTATCAATGACCAAAACCATGGTACTCAGACAAAGTGGATTAATCCTGAAACTGGTGAGGTTACATACGCTCAGAAAGGTGATAACAAGACTGGTTTCGACTTCAACGAGGGTATTCTTTGGTCAACACAAGGTGGTTCTGTACAGGTTCAGGCACGTAACCTTTTCTATGAAGGTAAACTTTTCTGGAGTGGTAAATTCAATTTACATGAAATAAGTGCAATGGCTGTACTTAACCGTGCAGAAACAGCTTGGGGTAATGAATTTGCTCATTATCGTCAGGACTTTGCTTTCCGTGCTACTTATAACTATGCTAATCGTTATAATGCCGAGATTAACGGTGCTTACAACGGTTCAGAGCAGTTCGGTCGTGACTATCGTATGGAGTTCTTCCCATCTATTGGTCTTGGTTGGACCGTTAGTGAGGAGAAATTCTTCAAGCCTGTAAAGAAATATATGGACTATTTGAAGCTTCGCTTCTCTTGGGGTGAAGTAGGAAACGATAGACTTGGTAACGAGCGTTGGTTGTATGCTACTCAGTGGGCTTATGGTGGCAATAGCTATATGGATCTTACTGGTGGCACCAGTCCTTACGCATGGTACAAGATTAGTAAGATTGGTAACCCAAATGTGCACTGGGAAACAGCTATTAAGCGTAACTATGGTATCGACTATAGCTTCCTCGGTGGTCTTTTAGCTGGTAGCTTCGAAATCTTCAGTGAGAACCGTAAGGATCTTCTTGTTTTTGGTAGAGATCGTGCTGTTCCTACATATTTCGGTTTTGCTCCAGCTGCAGTTAACCTTGGTCGCACAGAGACTCACGGATACGAGTTCACTCTTCGTGTAAATAAAACCTTCGGCGACCTTCGCCTTTGGGCTAACCTTAATATGAGCCATGCTCGTAATAAGATTATTGTTAAGGACGACCCATTGTTGAAGCCTTCTTATCAGAAGCAGGCTGGATATGCTATTGGTCAGGGACACTCTTACCTCACAACTGGTTTTGCAAACACATGGGATGAGGTTTATGGTATGACTCCACAGGATAAGATGGATAACCAGAAGATGCCAGGAAACTACACCGTTATCGACTATAATGCCGATGGTGTTATCGACTCTAACGATAACGCACCTTATGGCTACACAAGTACTCCAGAAAACACTTACAGTGGTACCATTGGTGCAAGCTATAAGGGCTTTGATGTAAGTGTTCAGCTCTATGGTGTAACTAATGTTAACCGTTATGTAGCATTCAATTCACTCGGTAAGAAGCTTGATACAGTATTTGATGAGGGTACACTTTGGACAAAATACACTCAGGATGCTGATGCTCCAATGCCACGTATCAACTCTACTCCAGAATATGCTGAGGGAACTCGTTTCAACTATGATGGTTCATTTATCCGCTTGAAGAATGTAGAACTTTCTTACACATTTACACAGCAGTGGATAAAGAGCGTTGGGCTCAACAGTGTAAAACTCTATTTGAGTGGTAACAACCTCTGGGTATGGTCAAGAATGCCTGATGACCGTGAGTCTAACTTCGCTGGTACAGGTCTTGGTTCTCAGGGTGCTTATCCTACTGTTAAGCGTTTTACCATGGGTCTTAAAATCAACCTTTAACAATAGTAACAATGAAATTTTTTAATAAATATATATTACTTGGTGCATTGACCCTTTCTTTGGGTTTTAGCTCTTGTGTAGATTATCTGGACAAGTCACCAGAGTCTGATATCTCGAGCACAGATGCGTTCAAAGATTTTCAGAACTTCCAGGGATTCACAGAGGAATTGTATCAGTGTATTCCTGACTTCACCAATGGTTATTGGACGAATAACTGGAACTTTGGTGAGGATGAAATTCTTAATGTTGGTACAACCTTCCACTTTGGTTATAAGGTAGATCAAGGTGACTTCTGGGGCTGGCAGAGTGAATACGATGGCTGGCAGGCAGGCTGGTTGGATCGTGGATCTGTTTCAAGTTTCAATCCTGGTAGCGACCGTTTCGGTCATAGTCTTTACACAGGCTGTATGTATGGTATCCGTAAAGCAAATATTGGTCTTGAGAACATTGATGATTTCAAGGGTACAGAAGAAGAGAAGAATCTTATCAAGGGGCAGCTCTATTTCTTCCGTGCATGGTTCCATTTTCAGATAATCCAGTATTTAGGTGGTTATCCATATATTGATCGTGTTATTCTTGCCGATGAGATTCCAACTTTCCCTCGTTTGAGTTATAAGGAATGTGCTGACAGATGTGCAGAGGATTTCCGTAAGGCTGCAGATTTATTGCCTATTGACTGGGACAAGACAAAGGCTGGTCAGGGAACTACTGGTAAGAACCAGTTGCGTGTTACTAAATTGGCTGCTCTTGGTTACTTAGGTAAGAACTATCTTTGGGCTGCAAGTCCATTGATGGCTAAAGGTGTTGATGCTGGTACTTACGATTATGATCAGACCTATGCAAAGAAAGCTGCTGATGCTTTTGGTGAATTATTTAATCAGATAAAAGCTAATAGCGATTGCGGTTATGGTTTGATACCATTTAATCAGTATTCTGAGAACTTTGTTACACTTGGTGAAAGTGGCAAGATGCCTGGTCAGTCTAAGGATGGTACTATTACAGAGGCAATCTTCCGTAGTCCTACATACGGTTCTGGTTGGGGATGTTCTCGCTGGGGGCAGGCTCTTGCTTATGGTGGTAGTGACTTGAACGATGGTGGTGTAGTTTTCCTCCCAACAGCTAACTACGTAAACTACTATGGTATGGCAAATGGACTTCCTTTGGATGACCCTGATTCTCACTTTGATCCAACTCATCCTTGGAAGGGTCGTGACCCACGTTTCTATCATGATATTCGTTTTGATGGCTGTCAGATGGTTATGAAGGAACTTACTAAGAATGATACAAAGTGGCAGTATGCCGACCTCCAGACTGGTGGTTGTTTCCGTAGTGAGACTCGTGGTAGCCGTACAGGTTATTTCAACTATAAGTTCATTTCTACCAAGTGTAATAAGTGGGATGATGATTATGGTTGGTCTCCACAGATTCACATGCGTGTGCCATGGATGCGTTTGTCTGATGTATATTTGATGTATGCTGAGGCTGTTGCAGCTTTGGGTAATCCAAAAGCAAGTTTAACAACTCAAATGACAGGTGAAGAAGCTATTAATGCTGTTCGTGAGCGTGCAGGTGTTGCTCCTGTAGCTACTAAGAACGTTGCTGATGCTCATAAGTTCATGGACGAAGTTCGTCGTGAGCGTGCTGTTGAGTTGGCATTCGAAGGTCACCGTTTCAACGATTTGCGTCGTTGGTTGCTTCTTGATAAGTATCCTTATAATATCAAGACGTCTCAGGAATTTACACGTGTAAAGGGTTTCTCTGTAGTAAAGGTTGATGACGAAAACTATAAGGTTATCGATGCTGGTGATGAGAAGAATGAAGAAGTTTCTGGTTTCAGACAGAAGCAAATTCTTAAGCGTGATTTCTCAAGCAAGCACTATTGGTTGCCTTTGAAGCGAACAGATACACAGTTGTATGAAGGCTTTAATCAGAATCCTGGTTGGAAATAATTTTTTAACTTACAATCGTAATAAAATTTATGAAACATATATATAAGGCAATCGCGCTTGGAATGGCTTTGCTGCCAACAGCAGCAATGGCTCAGGACGATGCGGATTACATTAACGATTCGCTTAATAACAAGGTGAACGTTGCTTTCCGTACCGTTGACAAAAGCGATTTGATGGGTGGTGTGTCTTCCATTAATATGGTAGAGCTCACTCATAAGAATTATACAACATACAGTCTCGATAATATGCAGGCTTATGTTGGTGGTTACACAGGTCAGTTGTGGAACATGGGCGATGCACTTGTCATTGTTGATGGTGTACCTCGTGACGCAAACAATGTGTTGCCTTCAGAGATTGAACAGATTACTTTCCTGAAGTCTGCATCTGCAGTAGTTCTTTATGGTAGCCGTGCTGCTAAGGGTGCTATCCTCATCACCACTAAGCGTGGTCGTAACGAAGGATTGAAGGTTAGTGTTCGTGGTAATGCTACTATCTACACTCCAAAGGAGTATCCTACTTATCTAAGTTCAGCTCCTTATATGAAGCTTTATAACGAGGCTCGTTTGAATGATGGCAATACTGCTGCTTATTCAGAGAATGAAATCTATGCTTACGCACAGGGAGATAATCCTTACCGTTACCCAAGCATTAACTTCTTCTCAAATGATTATTTGAGTAAGAGTTATCAGCGTTATGAAGGTATTGCAGAGTTCTCTGGTGGTGGTAAATATGCTCACTTCTATGCTAATGTAGGTCTTTATCACAATAACGACCTTCTTAACTTTGGTGAGGGTAAGAACAATGGTACTACTCGTTTGAATGTACGTGGTAATATCGACCTTCGTCTTAATGACTGGATTACAGGTTATGTTAATGCTAATGCTACATTCTATGATGTACGTAGCGATCGTTCTAATTTCTGGGCAGAATCTGCAAAGATTACTCCAACAAGTCAGACACCACTTACTCCTCTTGTACCAATTAGTGCTCTTAATCTCAATGATGCAGAACAGTTGAAACTTTATGAGGGATCTAACTACATTGTAGATGGACAGTATCTGCTTGGAGGTACTCAGAACCAGAAGACTAACCCATTCGCAGCTATGTATGTTGCAGGTTGGAACAAATACACCAGCCGTCAGATGCAGTTTGATATGGGTATCAACTTCGATTTGAATAGTGTTCTTCAGGGCTTGAGTTTCAAGACTAAGTTTGCTGTTGACTATGCAACAACTTACAACACTACTTTGAGCAATGATTATGCTACTTATGAGCCAGTTTGGGATGCAGATAAGTATAATAAGGTAACAAAACTGAATAAGTATAATCTTGACAAGCGTACTGGTATTCCTTCTGTAAGTGGTACAACTTACAAGCAGTTGATTTTGTGGCAAGGACAGTTTGACTACAACCGTTCTTTCGGTTTGCACAATGTTGATGCTACATTGTTAGCACATGGTTATCAGCAGTCTATCGCTGGTGAATATCACCGTATAAGCAACGCGAACCTTGGTCTTAACGTAGGTTATAACTACAACAAGACATACTATGCTGAACTTTCTATGGCAGCAATCCACTCTGCTAAGTTGGCAGAAGGTCACCGTGAGGCTGTATCTCCTGTAGTTTCTGCTGCATGGCGTATCAGCAACGAGAAGTTCATGGAAGGTACAAAGAGTTGGTTGGATGATTTGAAGATTAACGCTTCTTATGGTGTTATCAACGAGGATCTTGACATTGAAAAGTACTATATGTACGACAATGTATTTACTGCTACTGGTACATGGTGGGGATGGAGTGAGGCTGCTAACTCAATGCGGACTTCTGATTCTCAGCGTGGTGCTAACTACGATCTTGGTTTTGTTAAGCGTAAGGAGTTCCGTGCAGGTATCGACGCTTCTCTTTGGAATGGTTTGATCACCTTGAATGCTAACTACTTCAATGTTAAGTTCGATGGTCTGCTTGTTACTCCAGATGCACAGATGCCAAGCTACTATCACACATATTGGCCAACATCAACTTTCTTGGCTTATATGAACTACAACATTCAGAGCCGTTCAGGTTTTGATTTCACCGTTAATGTTCATAAGCAGTTTGGTGAGGTTGATCTTCAGGCTGGTTTCACTGGTATGGTTTACGATTGCAAGAATGATCGCTACAGTGAACTTGTTGCTCATGATTGGATGAAGGCTGAAGGCCAGCGTATTGATGCTCTTCGTGGTTACAAGTGCCTTGGCTTCATGACAGAGGCTGATATGAAGGAAGAAAATGGCAAAAAGGTTCCTGCTGTTGCTACAATTAACAACTATGCAAAGCCTGGAGACTTGAAGTATGAGGATATGAACGGTGATGGTATCATCGATTCTAACGATCAAGTTATTCTTGGTAAATGGACACCAGATGTAACTCTTGGTTTCAACTTCACCGCTAAGTATAAGAATTTCACACTCTTCTTGAATGCAACTGGTAACTTCGGTGCTTCTGCAGTTAAGAATAACTCTTATATGTGGTGTGAGACAGGTAAGTATTCTGATGTACTTCTTAACCGTTGGACTCCAGAAACTGCTGCTACTGCTACTTATCCACGTTTGTCTCTTGAGCATAGCGATTTGAACTATGTTACTTCTGACTTCTGGACATATAAGACTGATGCTGTTCGTTTGAACAAGGTTCAGTTAACTTATGATTTCCCATCTTCTATGTTCCAGGGTTCATTTGTTAATGGCTTGCAGCTCTATGTTTATGGTGCTGACTTGCTTACAATCACTAAGGAGCGTAAGTACATGGAGACAGCCGTTGGTTCAGCTCCACAGTGTCGCAGCTATAATCTTGGTGTAAAGGTAAACTTCTAAAATAATTAGAATACAATATGAAAAAAATAAATATAAAAGCCTTGACTATTCTTGCTGCAGCAAGTTTGGCGCTCACTTCATGTGACGACCTCTTCGAACCTGCAATCGAGAACAATCTTGGTGTGGACTATATGTACAACAATGCAGGCTATGCTGAGGGTGTGCTTGGTAATGCATATACTCGTATTCCTTGCGGTTCATTTCCATTCAGCGAAGTAGCAACTGACGATGCTGTCAGCAATGATACAGGCAATGATTGGCGTAAGTTGGCTGGTGGTGAATGGACATCAGAGAAAAATAAGACAGAGCGTTGGCGTGACTGTCGTGCAGCTATTATGTATATCAATATGTTCCTTGCACGTGCAGAAAAAGTTCATTGGGCTGATGATGAAATAGCATCTAAGATGTTCTGTGATCGTGAAAAGGGTGAAGCATACGGTTTGCGTGCTATGTACATGTATTACCTGCTTCAGGCTCATGGTGGAATGACTGCTGATGGTCAGCTTATGGGTGTGCCAATCATTACAGAAGAAGAGGATGTACATTCTGAGCATAATCTCCCACGTAATACTTTCGCTGACTGTATGAAGGCAATCTACGATGATTGCCAGAAAGCTATCGAATTGTTGCCTTCTGAGTATAAGGATATCGAAACGGATGATGAAGTTCCTGCTAAATATAAAGAAATAGGAGCTACTAAGGGTCAGTTTAATCGTGTATTTGGTCTCATCTTCCGTGGTCGTGTTAATGCTACGATTGTTCAGGCTTTCCGCAGCAAGGCTGCTCTTCTTGCAGCAAGTCCTGCTTTCCAGGCTTCTGGTGCAAAGTATGAAGATGCAGCTAACTATGCTGCCGAGGTCCTTGATAAGATAGGTGGTGTAGACGGTATGGATCCAACAGGTTGGACATGGTATGCTAACACAAAGGAAATCAATGGTCTTGCTAATGGTGAGTGTCCTAAAGAGGTTCTTTGGCGTGGTGAAAAGAGCGAGAATAATGATTGGGAGAAAGACAACTTTGCTCCTTCTCTTGAGGGTAAGGGACGTATTAACCCAACTCAAAATTTCGTAGATGCTTTCCCAATGGCTAATGGTATGCCTATAACAGAAGCTGGTAGTGGATATAAGGCTGACGATCCATACGCAAATCGTGACCCACGTTTGGCTGCATATGTACTCTATAACGGTTGTAAGGAAGGTGTTAATGACACTGAGATTAATACTACGGTAGATGGAGGTACAAAGGATGGTATCAATAAAGAAGTTGGAAAGTCAACTCGTACAGGTTACTATCTTCGTAAGTTACTTCGTCAGGATGTAAACCTTGATCCTAATAAAACAACAAAGCAGCATCACTATACTCCACGTATTCGTTATACAGAGTTGTTCCTTAACTATGCTGAGGCTGCTAACGAGGCTTGGGGACCAACTGGTAAGGGTAGTCACAACTATTCTGCTTATGATGTAATCAAGGCTCTGCACAAACGTGCTGGTGTAGGTAACGAGTATCTTGAGAGCATCAAGACTAACAAGGAGAAAATGCGTGAGCTTATCCGTAACGAGCGTCGTATAGAACTTTCTTTCGAGGGCTTCCGTTTCTGGGATCTCCGTCGTTGGAACCTTGTTGATGAAATGAAAGCAGAGGTTTATGGTATGTCTATCAGCACTGTAGATGGTGAGAAAAAATATACCGTTGTTCCAGTAGACACTCGTAACTACAAGGATTATATGATTTATGGCCCTATTCCTAACACTGAGATGCTGAAGTTTGATCAGTTGCAACAGAATGTGGGTTGGTAAAAAATATCAATAGAAAATAAATACATAAGAATATGAAAATAAAAAATGTATTTCTGTCTATACTTGCAGTTTCTGCAGCATTCTTGACTACTTCTTGCGAGAATGGAGACAGAGAGTTTGATGATTTCGATTATCAGACTGTGTACTTTGCATATCAGAACCCTGTACGTACAATCACTTTGGGTGATGACGATGTATATCCAACAGACCTCGATAACCAACATAAGATGAATGTTTATGTTACTCTTGGTGGTGTATGGAAAAACAAACAGGATCGTCATGTAAAGATTGCTGTTGACAACTCTCTTGTTGACGGTAAAACTTTTGCCGATGGTACTCCTATTGTTGCTATGCCTGAAAATTACTATCACCTTACAAGCAATGAGATAACAATTCCTTCAGGAAAGGTTATGGGAGCAACAACAGTTGAGCTCACAGATGCTTTCTTTGCTGATGCTAAGGCTCCATCTGTAAACTACGTTATCCCATTGAAGATTATAGATGCAAGTGATTCTATTCTCGAATCAAAGAATTTCACTCTTTATGCTGTGAAGTTTAAGAATAAGTACACAGGTGCTTGGTTGAGTCATGGTACTGATGAAATTGACGAAAATGGTACAAAGAAAACTCAGGTTCGTGAACCAGAGGATTTCCGTAAGTATGATGTTCGCCATTTGACTACAGTATCTTTGAACCAGTGTGATTACACACTCACCGATAATATCGGTTCAACGCCCGTTAGTGGTACTATCCGTCTCACATTTGACAATTCAGACAATTGTACTTTAACTTCTGCAAGCGAGAACTTTGAAGTAACAGGTACAGGTAAGTGGATTTCTAAGGGTGCAGAGAAGGCATGGAACGATAAGGATCGTGATCTTCTAGAACTTACTTATACTATCAGATACAAAGCTGGTACTCAGTATAAGCAGATTTCTACTAAGGAGTCTTTGATCATGCAGACACGTGAGAATAAGCTTGAAACCTTTGAATACAAATAATCGAAATTAAAATGAAATACAATAAAATCCTTTCAATTGCAGCAGCAACCGTACTTATGTGCGGTTGTGCTGACAATGCAATGTACACCGAGGCTCCTGCGGAGCCTGGTGTTACAGGTCAGGATGGTTACACTTATCTTAAGTCATACGTGAACCGTTCTGAAAATCCAAACTTTAAACTGGGTGCTGGTATTGAAGCTTCTGATGTATTTGCTCATTATCCAGCATGGACTGAAGCTAAGCAGAACTTTGACGAGGTTACACCAGGTAATTTGATGAAGTTTAACTCTGTAGTTAAGGATGATGGTACCATGGATTTCCGTGGTGTAACTGATTTTGTTAATGAAGCAGAATCTGCAGGTTTGACAGTTTATGGTCATACTCTCGCTTGGCATTCTCAGCAGAACAAAACTTATCTAAATTCTCTTCTTAAGGATAAAATATCTGGTAACAGTATTGTTTATGAAGAAGTAGAAGATGGCAAAGTAGATTTTTCAACAATGAAATCATTCCCATATTATGTTATGAGCTATACTCCAACTTTTGAAGATGGCTGTATGGTTTCTGAGAATCCAGGTGGATGGTATCAGTATTTTGCTGGTGACAATATTCCTACCCCTTCTATCGCAAAAGGAAAGTTCAAAGTTACTGTTATGATGAAGGCTTCTAAGCCAGGTAGCTTTAACGTTAATGTTGGTAGTTGGTCAAAGGCTGGTAGTGCTTCTATTGAGTTTACAACAGAAATGAAAGAGTGTTCTATTGATGTTGAAGGCATAGAATCTGATAAGAGTTTCGTTGTATTCCAGCCAGGATCATTTGATGGTAAGATTTATATCAAGTGGCTTAAGGTTACTCACATGGAAGCTAAGAATAAGCGTCCATTGACTGCACAGGAAAAGAAGGATACTCTCACTTTGACAATGGGTAACTGGATTGATGGTATGATGGAAGCTTGTCATGGTAAGGTTACAGCATGGGATGTTGTTAATGAGGCTATATCTGGTGTAGATAAGGATGGTGATGGATTCTATGATCTTCAGTCTGCCACACGCAAAACTATTAACCCAGAGGATGAAGAGTCAAACTTCTATTGGCAGGATTACCTCGGCGATTTAGACTATGTTCGTACTGCTGTTGCTGATGCTCGCAAGAGTTTTGCTGCTCATGGTGGTGACGCTTCTCAATTGAAGTTGTTCATCAATGATTATAACTTGGAGTCTTCTTGGGATGATAACAAGAAACTTAAGAGCTTGATTCATTGGATTGGTGAATGGGAAAGCGATGGCGTTACCAAGATTGATGGTATCGGTACTCAGATGCACGTAAGTGTTAGTATGGATCCTGCTGCTCAGAAGAGAAACGAGGCTGCTGTTGTTAACCAGTTCAAACTTCTTGCTGCTACTGGTAAGCTCATTAAGATTTCTGAGCTTGATATGGGTATATTGGCAGAAGATGGCAAGACTGAGATTTTGACTGCTGATGCAACAGAAGAGCAGATTGCTGCTCAGAAGGCATACTATAACTTTATCATTAAGGCTTACTTTGAGAACATACCTGCTGATCAGCGCTATGGTATCACTCAGTGGTCGCTTACTGATAGCCCTGAAAAGAGTGGCTGGAGACCAAATGAACCAATTGGTCTTTGGGATAAGAACTTGAACCGCAAGCCTACTTATGCAGGTTTTGCTGATGGTCTTGCTAATAAGTAATAGAAAAGACATAGAATAGGTTTTCCTATGTGAAAATCATGATTAATTTGGTTTAAGGAACGGCACGTAGTGATACGCGCCGTTTCTGTTTCAAACAATCTAACAGCCTATCCCCTTCCCTATCGGGAAGGGTAGGGGATGGGCTTATAAATAACCGAACAATGAAGAAACTTTTTTTTATTTTGTTACTACTTTTAAGTGGTATTGTGCCCTTCAACATTTGCTGTGCTAATGATGTGAACGGAGGAGGACAGCGAGTTGGTGATAACTTGATTCCACTTCACGTTGAAGGACGTTATTTTAAAGATCCTGCTGGCAATGTTGTTAATCTGCATGGATTTGCACAGACCTACAGCTCATATTTCAATGAGGAAGGTAAACGCTGGAATAATTATGATGTGGAGGGATGCCTGAACTATAATAAGGATATGATTGATAAAATCATTGAAGCAGGTTGGAAAGTCAATTTTATGCGTTTGCACATGGATCCTTATTGGAGTAGTGATCCACAGATATATCATAATGCAGGTGATGAAAGTGATATTAGGGCTTTTAGTATGGAGCGTTTCAAAAAGTATCTTGCTGAGGTCTTTATTCCAATGGCACAATATGCACAGGCGAAGGGACTTTATGTCGTAATGCGCCCTCCTGGGGTTTGTCCTCAAAAAATACAGTTGAATGATGACTATCATAAGTATTTGTTGAAGATATGGGATTATGTAAGTCAGCAACCTGAGCTAAAGGATAATCCTGCTGTTATGTTTGAATTAGCTAACGAACCTGTTGGTTTTACAACATCGCAAGGTAAATCGGAGGCAGAGGAGATGACGATGTATATGCAGGCTATTGTTGATAAAATCCGTACGCATTGCAATAATATTCTTCTTATTCCAGGACTTGGTTGGCAGTCACGATATGACACATTTGCACAATATCCAATTGTAGGGGATAATATAGGTTTTGCTGTGCATTGCTATCCAGGATGGTATAATGGAGGTACAAGTGAAACTGGAGATGTTAAGGTTGACTATCGTTCTTTTCGTGCAGGGTGGAGAGAAAAAATTGGTCCTGTAAGCGCAAATTATCCTATTATGGTTACGGAAACAGACTGGTCGCCTTCAAAATATGGCAAGATGACTTTCGCACAATCTACTACAGGTACTGTGGGTAGTGATGGTTTTGGTGCAAATTTCAAGAAGATAGTTGATGATGATGGTAATGTTAGTTGGTTGATTTTTGCATGGGAGCATTATATGGCTCAATTTGATAAGGATAATCCAGCTACAGCTACTGATTCTACATTCTTTAATGACCCAGAGGCTTGCCTATGGCCTTGTTATCATTGGTTTGAGGATTATGCAAAGGAGTTTTATCCATCAGAAACAAAGTATGAACAGGCTCTTGTAAATCCTTATGAGAAAACGAGTTCAAATCTTTTCCCTCTTACCAATGATGATGTAAATCCTAATATTTACTCTAAAGGTACATTTGACGAGACAACGGGAACGCTTATTACTGGTCAATATGGTTTTGGTGGTTGGCAATATCCAGCTATAGATTTGTCTGATTACAAATATCTTGTTATTGAGCTAAATCGCCCTCAAACAGTAGGAGCTTCTTTCAGATTGTTTGATTCCAGTGACTATTTTGGTGCCTGTTCTATGACAGAAATAGGTAATCAAACACGTGTGGTTATAGACCTGCATAATCAAACTAAGTATAAAGAGGCTAATGGAGTTAAAACGTCATACGGAGCATTAAATCTCTCACATATTTATAAAGCTGGTTTCTGGACTTATGGTGGAGGCGATGGTGTTAGTATTCGTTCCATTTTCTTGAGTAATGATGGTGTAAACGATGCTACAACAGGTATAAATAATATTGAAAATAAGCGCGAAATGAATTCGTCTAATTTCGTTTATAACCTTCAGGGACAAGTTGTAGCACGTGATGCTAATGCCTTGAATAACTTGCCACGTGGAATATATATTGTTAATGGTAAAAAGGTGAAAAGGTAAAACCTCACCCCAGTCCTCTCCGATGGAGAGGGAGATTAAACGCTCTTGAAAAGTGTTGGAAAAGTAAAAACAATAGGTACACAACTGCGGTGGTGTTCCTATTGTTTTTTCGCTTGTGCCATAGTTCACTCTTAGTTATGGCTTACTATCCACTCTTTACTACGTTACAAGGCTCTTTCTCTAACCTTCCTCTAAGGTAACGCTAA
>DGRY01000021.1:5050-10825 GCA_002391185.1 Prevotella sp. UBA4376 | reverse complement strand
GTGTCGGTGTGAAGGGTAGTCGTGTACACGGTATAGTACGTGAACTTTGTAACGAAAATATCGATGTAATTAACTATACTTCTAACATCAAGTTGTTTATCCAGCGTGCGTTGAGCCCAGCAAAGGTTTCTTCTATTAATATCAATGAAGAAGAGAAGAAGGCCGAGGTATATTTGCAGCCAGAGGAAGTTAGTCTTGCTATTGGTCGAGGCGGTTTGAATATCAAGTTGGCTTCTATGCTTACAGAGTTTACTATTGATGTATTCCGCGAGATAGATGAAAATGAGGCAGAAGACGATATCTACTTGGATGAGTTCTCTGACGAAATAGATCAATGGGTTATTGATGCCATCAAGGGAATTGGTCTTGATACAGCTCGCCAGGTGTTGAATGCTCCTCGTGAAATGTTGGTAGAAAAGGCTGACTTGGAAGAAGAGACCGTTGATAATGTCATAAACATATTAAAAGCAGAATTTGAATAATAAGGAATATTAATGAGCATCAGATTAAATAAAGCATTACGTGAATTAAACATAGGACTTCAAACGGCAGTTGAATTCCTTGAATCAAAGAAAAACCTGGGTGAGATTGCAGCCGACCAGAATTTCAAGCTCAACGATGAGCAGTATAGGGCTCTCGTGGAAGCTTTCAAGCAAGACGCTGAAGTTCGCAACGAAGCTGAAAAACTCTTCCAGAAGAAACCAAAGGAGAAGAAGCACGCTCCAGAGCAGAAGGCTCAGCACACAGAGAGCCTGCTTGAGAAATCAGGTATCCAGCAGTTCAAACCTGTTGGCAAGATTGACCTCGATAAGCTCGGCAAGCATGCTTCGGCTACAAAGTCTGCTGCTCCTGTAGAGAAGAAGGCTCCAGAACCAAAGGCTGCTGCCGTCAGCCAGGAACCTAAGAAAGAACCAAAGCCTGCTGCTCCAAAGGTGGAGAAACCAGCAGCTCCAAAGGCTGAGGCTCCAAAAGAGACACCAAAGGCAGCAAAGCCTGCTGAGGTGAAGGTAGAAAAACCAGCTGCAAATGCTAAGACAGAAGATAAAAAAACTGTTGTTGAGCAGAAAGCAGATGAAGGCGTGTTCATGTTGAAGAGCGAGAAGAAAATTCTCAATGCTCCAAAGGTGAACGTGTTGGGTAAGATCGACCTTGACTCACTCAACCAGAGCACTCGTCCTAAGAAGAAGACAAAGGAAGAGAAGCGTAAGGAACGTGAGGAGAAAGCACAGCAGAATGGTAATGGTGAACGTAAGAAACGCGTTCGTATCAACAAGGAACGCGTAGATATCAATGCAGCCGCTAACCAGAATAACAATAACAACAATAATAATGGTAAGGGCCGCAACAAGAAGAACCGCAACAAGAAAAACCAGAAACCTCTGGAGGTGGATGACGAGGCAGTAGCACGTCAGGTAAAAGAGACACTTGCTCGTCTCACCAGCAAGAACCAGAACAAGAAGGGTGCTAAATACCGTAAGGAAAAGCGCGAGGCTGTTCAGGAGAAACTGCAGAAGGAGGCTTCACAGGAACGCAAGGAGAGTAAGATACTTAAACTCACAGAGTTCGTTACAGTAAGTGAGTTGGCTACAATGATGGATGTCAGCGTAACACAGGTTATCTCAACCTTGATGAGCGTTGGTATCATGGTATCTATCAACCAGCGTCTTGATGCAGAGACCATTAACATGGTTGCCGATGAGTTCGGTTTCACAACAGAATATGTTAGTGCTGAGGTACAAGAAGCTGTTAGCGAGGAGGAGGACGATGAGAACGATCTCGTGCCACGTGCTCCAATCGTAACTGTGATGGGTCACGTTGACCACGGTAAGACTTCTTTGCTCGACCATATCCGCAACACCAACGTTATTGCCGGTGAGGCTGGTGGTATCACTCAGCACATTGGTGCTTATGCCGTTACTTTAAAGGATGGTCGCAAGGTAACATTCCTTGATACTCCAGGTCACGAGGCGTTCACCGCCATGCGTGCCCGTGGTGCTCAGGTTACCGATATCGCAATCATCATCATCGCTGCCGACGACTCTGTGATGCCTACTACGAAGGAGGCTATCGCTCACGCTCAAGCAGCAGGCGTTCCAATGGTATTTGCAATCAACAAGATTGATAAGCCAGGAGCTAACCCAGATAAGATTCGTGAAGACCTGTCACAGATGAACCTCCTTGTTGAAGAGTGGGGTGGAAAGTACCAGTGTCAGGAGATTAGTGCCAAGAAGGGTATTGGCGTTGAAGACCTTATGGAGAAGGTGCTCCTCGAGGCAGATATGCTCGACCTGAAGGCAAATCCAAATCGTAAGGCTACCGGTACAATCATCGAGTCATCACTTGACAAGGGACGTGGTTTCGTTTCTACTGTGCTTGTAAGCAATGGTACATTGAAGGTTGGCGACATTGTTCTGGCTGGTACAAGCTGGGGACGTGTTAAGGCTCTCTTCAATGAGCGTAACCAGAATATTGATAATGTTAAGCCTGCAGAACCAGCTATCGTACTTGGTTTGAATGGCGCTCCTACAGCTGGTGACCAGTTCCATGTTATAGAAACAGAGCAGGAAGCTCGTGAGATTGCTAACAAGCGTGAGCAGTTGCAGCGTGAGCAGGGCTTGCGCACTCAGAAACGTCTTACCCTTGGTGATATCTCTCATCGTATTGCACGTGGTGAGTTCCACGAACTTAACATCATCGTTAAGGGTGACACCAATGGATCTGTTGAGGCTCTTGCCGACTCATTCATCAAACTCTCTACTGAGAAGGTACAGGTAAATGTTATCAGCAAGGCTGTTGGTCAGATCTCTGAAAACGACGTTATGCTTGCATCGGCTTCAGATGCAGTTATCGTTGGCTTCCAGGTTCGTCCTTCTGCTGATGCTCGCAAACTTGCCGAGCGTGAGGGTGTAGATATCAACACCTACTCAATCATCTATGATGCTATCGACGATATCAAGAGCGCTATGGTTGGTATGCTTGATAAGGTGAAGAAAGAGATTGTCACAGGTCAGGTTGAAGTTAAGCAGGTATTCAAGATCAGCAAGGTTGGTACCGTTGCCGGTGCTATGGTTATCGAAGGTAAGGTACACTCTAAGGACAAGGGTCGTGTAGTTCGTGATGGTATTGTTGTTCACACAGCTACCATTGCAGCTTTGAAACGCTACAAGGACGATGTTAAGGAGGTTGTTACCGGTCTTGAGTGTGGTATCAGTCTTACAAACTACAACGATCTTCAGGTTGGCGATATCATCGAAACCTTCACAGAGATTGAGGTAGAGCAGAAGTTGTAAACTCTTTATGATACAACAATAGTAGCCACAAATGTTACCAGATTAAATTCTGGCATAATATTTGTGGCTATTTCCTATAAAAATAGGTATTAAACAAATGGCGCAAACAGAACAGAATAAATTCGTCAAAGAGGTTGCCGAGAAGAAATATGAATATGGCTTCACCACAGACGTGCATACCGATGTCATCCCAGTGGGATTGAATGAGGATATTGTTCGTCTCATTTCTGAAAAGAAAGGTGAGCCAGAATGGCTTCTTGATTTCCGCTTGAAGGCTTTTCGTCATTGGCAGAGTATGAAGGAACCCAAATGGGGACATGTTAATGTGCCTAAGATAGACTATCAGGCAATATCATACTATGCTGACCCTTTGGCAAAGAAACCAGCCAACAAGGAAATTGATCCTGAGTTGGAGAAAACTTTTGATAAGCTTGGTATTCCTTTGGAAGAACGTCTTGCATTGAGTGGTGTGGCTGTTGATGCTATCATGGACTCTGTGTCAGTAAAGACAACTTTCAAGAAACAATTGGCAGAGAAGGGAATAATCTTCTCAAGTATAGGTGAAGCAGTAAAGGAACATCCTGATCTTGTTAAGCAATATCTCGGTTCGGTAGTTCCTTATCGTGATAATTTCTTTGCTGCGTTGAACTCTGCTGTATTTAGCGATGGCTCTTTCGTGTATATCCCTAAGGGTGTTCGTTGTCCAATGGAGTTGAGCAGCTATTTCCGTATCAATGCGCGTAACACAGGACAATTTGAGCGTACTCTTATCGTTGCTGACGATGATAGCTATGTAAGCTATCTTGAAGGTTGTACCGCTCCTATGCGTGATGAGAACCAGTTGCACGCAGCCGTTGTGGAGATTGTTGTTCTTGATAATGCAGAGGTGAAATACTCTACTGTTCAGAACTGGTATCCTGGTGATGAGGATGGTAAGGGTGGTGTGTTGAACCTTGTTACAAAGCGCGGTGATTTGCGTGGGGTTAACTCGAAACTCAGCTGGACACAAGTAGAGACTGGTTCAGCCATCACTTGGAAATATCCTTCATGTGTGTTGCGTGGTGACAATAGTGTTGCCGAGTTCTATAGTGTTGCTGTTACCAATAACTATCAGGAAGCAGATACAGGTACAAAGATGATTCATATGGGTAAGAACACCAAATCAACAATCATCTCTAAGGGTATCTCTGCTGGACATAGTCAGAATAGCTATCGTGGTCTTGTTCGCGCAACATCAAATGCCGACAATGCCCGTAACTATAGCTCATGTGACAGTTTGTTGCTTGGTAGTAACTGTGGCGCTCACACATTCCCATATATGGATGTGCATAATGATACTGCTATCTTTGAACACGAGGCAACCACCTCTAAGATTTCTGAAGACCAGCTATTCTACTGTAATCAGAGAGGTATTCCTACCGAAGAGGCTGTGGGACTTATCGTGAATGGATATGCTAAGGATGTGCTCAACAAGCTCCCTATGGAGTTTGCGGTAGAAGCTCAAAAACTATTATCAGTTTCCTTGGAAGGAACAGTTGGATAGAGTTAGGAGATAGGAGATAGGAGATAGTAGTTAGTAGTTAGTGGTTAGTAGTTAGCGTATGGAAAACTTTAGATTATTTTTATATAATAAGTGTATCGATTTCTCGGTTCGTATTGTACGTCTATCTCAATATCTTTATAACGAGAAGCATGAGTATGTAATATCAAAACAAATAGTACGGAGTGGAACCAGTATTGGGGCTAATTTAGCTGAAGCACAATATGGAACAAGCAGAAAAGATTTTTTGGCAAAATGCTATATATCTTTAAAAGAATGTTCTGAAACATTGTATTGGTTAGAGATATTATTGAAAACAGATTATCTCTCGTCAGAACAATATAAATCATTGTCTGACGATTGCTTGGAACTCAAAAAAATATTCATATCTATAACAAAAACCACAAGGAATAATAATTCAGGAGCGGTTGTAGGAAGTGAGTAATAACTAATAACTCCTAACTCCTATCTCCTAACTCCTAATTAAATATGTTACTATGTTAGAAGTTAAAAATTTGTGCGCCACAATTGCTGGCAAAGAGATATTGAAAGGCATAAACCTTACCATCAAGGATGGTGAGATTCATGCTATCATGGGTCCTAATGGATCAGGAAAGTCAACCCTTAGTGCTGTGCTCACTGGTAACCCTCTTTACACCGTTACTGATGGTGAGGCAATCTTCAACGGCAAGAATCTTCTTGAGATGAAGCCTGAGGATCGTGCTCGTGAAGGCTTGTTTCTTTCGTTCCAGTATCCTGTTGAGATTCCTGGTGTGAGCATGACAAACTTCATGAAGGCTGCTGTTAATGCTAAGCGTCAGTATGAAGGCAAGGAGCCTTTGAAAGCTACCGACTTCATAAAGCTGATGCGTGAAAAGCGTCAGTTGGTAGAGTTGGATTCTAAGCTTGCTCATCGTAGCGTTAACGAAGGTTTCTCTGGTGGTG
>DGRY01000021.1:0-4998 GCA_002391185.1 Prevotella sp. UBA4376 | reverse complement strand
GTGGTGAGAAAAAACGCAACGAGATTTTCCAGATGGCTATGCTTGAGCCAAAACTCAGCATCCTTGATGAGACCGACTCTGGTCTTGATGTTGATGCTATGCGTATCGTTGCTGATGGTGTTAACAAGATGCACACTTCAGAAACAAGTGCCATAGTTATCACTCACTACGAGCGTCTGCTTGATATGATTAAGCCTGATATTATTCACGTTCTCTATAATGGACGTATCGTTATGACCGCAGGTCCTGAGTTGGCTAAGGAGATAGAGAAACGTGGTTATGATTGGATAAAGGAAGAGGCTGATGCCAAATATGGAAAGTAATATGAGTTCAGAAATTCAATATATTAACTTATATACAGCTCAGGCTGCAGCTATCAAGAGTCATTCGTCAGCACCAATGAATGCTATTCGTGACAAGGCTTTTGATGACTTCAAGAATCAGAGTTTCCCAACAAGAAAGGTTGAGCGATATAAGTATTCTGATATGCAACAGCTTTTTGAGCCCGACTATGGGTTGAATATCAATCGTCTTGATATTCCTGTTGATCCTTATCAGGCTTTCAAGTGTGATGTGCCTAATCTGAGCACTCTGCTCTATTTTGTTGTTAATGACGCTTTCTACACCAAGGCATTACCTAAGGGGAATCTTCCCGAAGGTGTGGTTATCGGTTCTTTGAGTCAGGTAGCAACAGAGAAACCTGAGCTTGTAAGCAAGTATTATGGTAAACTTGCAAAGACAAATGAGGATGCTGTTACTGCTTTGAATACTATGCTTGCTCAAGACGGCCTTTTCGTTTATGTACCTAAAAATGTAAAGGTTGATCGTACCATTCAGGTTATAAATATCCTTCGTTCGGATGTTGACCTTATGGTTAACCGTAGAGTACTAATAGTGCTTGAGGAAGGTGCCGAGGCAAAGTTCCTTTTCTGTGATCATGCTGTTGACGATCGTAATTTCCTCTCTACACAGGTTATAGAAGCCTTTGTAGATGAGAATGCCAGTTTGGAACTTAATTGTCTTGAAGAAACTCATTACAAGAACGCGCGTGTAAGTAATGTTTACGTTGATCAGCAGCGTAGCAGTAGAGTGAACCATAATGTTATCACTTTGCATAATGGCTTTACACGTAATATGCTTAATCTTGTGTTTAAAGGTGAGGGAGCTGAATGTAATTGTAATGGTTGTGTGATTGCCGACAAGAGTCAGCATGTTGACAATAATATACTCATTGATCATCAGGTGCCTCATTGTGATAGCAATATTCTCTACAAGTATGTGTTGAATGATAAGTCTGTTGGTGCTTTTGCTGGTCGTGTGCTTGTTCGTAAGGATGCTCAGAAGACTACATCACAGCAGACAAATCAGAATCTCTGTACTACCAAGGAGGCACGTATGTACACTCAGCCAATGCTTGAGATTTATGCCGATGATGTGAAATGTAATCACGGTTCTACTGTCGGTCAGCTTAACGATGCTGCTCTTTTCTATATGCAGCAGCGTGGAGTGAGCGTTGAAGAGGCAAAACTTCTTTTGGAGTTTGCTTTTATTAATGAGGTTATTGATAAGATGGAACTCGAACCTTTGCGCGATCGTCTTCATCATCTTGTGGAACTTCGTTTCCGTGGACAGCTTAATAAGTGCGAAGGTTGTAAACTTTGTAAGTAAGATGAATATCGAGAATATACGAAAAGACTTTCCAATACTATCTCGTACGGTTTATAATAAACCGCTTGTGTATTTTGATAATGCAGCAACAACACAGAAACCTATCTGTGTGCTTGATGCTATGCGCGAGGAGTATCTTAATGTGAATGCTAACGTTCATCGTGGCGTTCATTGGATGAGTCAACAGGCTACCGACCTTCATGAGGCTGCCCGTGAAACAGTAAGGAAATTCATTAATGCCAAATCGGTTAATGAAATAGTGTTCACTCGTGGAACAACCGAGGGTATAAATCTTGTTGCAAGCTGTTTCTGTGATGAATTCATGCACGAGGGTGATGAGGTTATCGTATCGGTTATGGAGCATCATTCCAATATCGTTCCATGGCAGTTGCAAGCTCGTAAGAAAGGTATCGTTCTAAAGGTTATTCCAATGAGCGATGATGGCGTGCTTGATATGGATGCTTACAAGAATTTGTTTACAGAGAAAACAAAGATAGTGAGTGTTGCCCATGTAAGTAATGTCCTTGGAACGGTTAATCCTGTTAAGGATATTGTTCGTATAGCACATGAACATAATGTTCCTGCTCTTATTGATGGTGCTCAGAGCACTCCTCATTTCAAAGTAGATATGCAGGATATTGATTGTGACTTCTTTGTTTTCAGTGGACATAAAATCTATGGTCCTACTGGTATCGGTGTGCTCTTTGGTAAGGAGGAATGGCTCGACAAACTGCCACCATATCAGGGTGGTGGCGAGATGATAGCCCGTGTAAGTTTTGAAGGAACAACCTTTGAACAACCACCATTGAAGTTTGAAGCTGGTACTCCTGACTATATCGCTACAAGTGGTTTGGCAAAGGCTCTCGACTATGTGTCGGCTATTGGCATGGATAATATTGAGCGTTATGAGCAGGAACTCACCCAATATGCTCTTGATAAGATGCGCCAGATACCAGATATGCATATCTATGGGCATCCTACATTCAACGTATCTGATGCTGTAATTAGTTTTAATGTGGGCAACATACACCACATGGATATGGGAACTCTTCTTGACCACTTAGGTATTGCCGTGCGTACAGGTCATCATTGTGCTCAACCTTTGATGGATCGTCTTGGGGTGTTGGGAACAGTTCGTGCTTCCTTCTCCTTTTATAATACAAAAGACGAGATTGATAGTTTTATTGCAGGAATTGAACGTGTAAGCAAGATGTTTTAAAGCACTTGCTTACATGCCCATACTGCTTTGATAAACCATGAAAGACATATAATTCTAACAACAAAATGGGCTTCTGCGGGAAAGGCCGTCATAACAAATGCAGCTTGTGCATTAAGGAGTAGTAGAGTTTGCTTAGTGCTTATTTTTTGGCCTAATACAGAAGAGTAGTAGGTTGATAGCCAATGTACTGGTTTCATAGCGGTGTTTGCAATACTCTTGATAGTTTCAATAGTATTCTTTGTGCTCTTGTTGTTTAAAGCAACTTCTGGCGTTAGGATTGAAATATTCTTTTCCATAATAATATGTTTTGTTTCAACTTTATGTGTGCAAAGTTATTTGTAGTCGTGGAAGTAAAATTTCCACGTGTGCTTTTGAATTGTTAAAAGTGTTAATAGTTAAGATGTATTAACAATTTAGCCTGTTTTTTTGTGTTTCAAACATTACTTTTGCATCAAAATAGATATTGATTTATGTTAGAACCACATTTTTATCTTGATAAGATTGAGGCTGGATGCGATGAAGCAGGACGAGGCTGTCTTGCTGGAAGTGTGTATGCTGCAGCCGTTATTTTGCCTAAGGACTATAATAATCCTGATTTGAATGATTCAAAGCAGCTCAGCATTAAAAAGCGATATGTTCTGCGTGAACAGATAAAGCAGGATGCCGTAGCATGGGCTGTTGGTGTGGTTACTCCTGAAGAGATTGATAAGATAAATATTCTGCATGCCAGTTTCTTGGCTATGCATAGGGCGGTGGCTGCTTTGAAGGTGTCTCCTGAGGCTTTGATTATTGATGGTAACCGATTTGATAAATACTATCCTTCTGCGCCTGAACGTTTACTAAAATCGCGTTCTACACAGGGAATAGGAGGTGAACCTCTTCCTCATACTTGCGTTATCAAGGGTGATGGCAAGTATCAGGCTATAGCTGCTGCCAGCATTCTCGCTAAAACCTATCGTGATGATTATATGGAAGAACTTGCTAAGGAATATCCTTATTACGACTGGGCAAGCAACAAGGGTTATCCAACCAAGAAGCATCGTTTGGGTATAAAGGAGTATGGAGTGAGCCCTTATCACAGAAAATCGTATAATCTGCTCGGAAGTGAAGAACTGTCGTTAGACTTCAAAGATTGATCGTTTATGGAGGCGTTGCATAAAGAACTTAAATTAATCCTGACACTTGTTGACGGAACATCATATACAGCACAAGAGTTGTGTGAGAAAATTAATGTTACCCGCCGACAACTATACAACTATCTTCATTCCTTTACTGATCAGGGCTTTTATATTATAGAAGAAGATCATCGCTATAGAATGGATGTTCGTTCGCCATTCTTTAGAATGTTGACAGATCTTGTTAACTTTAATGAGGCAGAAGCAACCTTTCTGCATGGGCTTGTTGCTGCCAACGATCAGAATAATCCTATGGTGAGTACCATAAGGCGCAAGCTTGAAGTGTATTATAACTTGCGCTTTTTTACCGATGAGAAATATCATGCTCAGGCGGTTGCTAATTATTCAAAGCTTAGCGAAGCAATTTCGCATAGGAAAATGGTTTGTTTGCAAGGTTATTCTTCTCCACATAGTCGAACCGTTTCTGATAGAATTGTAGAGCCTTTTATGTTTTTCAATAGCAATATGGATGTTCGCTGTTACGAGTTATCGTCTAAGCAGAATAAAACATTTAAGCTTTTGCGCATTTCTTCAGTTGAAATCTACGATACACCTTGGATAAACAGTAGAAGGCACAAGAAAGTATTTACAGATATCTTCCAGTTTAGTGGCGAAAAGAAATATGCAGTCACTCTAAGAATGGGCATTCTCTCTCACAACCTCATGATAGAAGAATATCCACAAAGCGTGTGCTTCTTTGAACAGGAAGATGAGTGCCATTGGCTTCTGCATCTTCCTGTGGCAAGCTATATTGGAATAGGACGCTTTATTCTGGGACTATTTGAGGATATTGAAGTGTTAGGCGATAGGGGGCTTAAAAAATATTTAAAAGAGAAGCTAAGTAAACTGCCGTCTCGTTTTAGATAATGTTTTTGAAGTTTACAAGCTCTGCTTTCGCCTTCAAGATGCGTCGGCGAACGCATTGCAAGCAATGCT
>DGRY01000072.1:411-46475 GCA_002391185.1 Prevotella sp. UBA4376 | reverse complement strand
CCTCGTAAGATGATGGGTATTGAGAGTCAGGGTATGATTCTCTCGGCTGTTAACTTTGATGGTTCGTTGAATGTAACCACCACCCTTGGTGAGGTTATGCCAGGAAGTGAAGTTGGATAAAATTGAATTAGAAATTACGAATTAGGAATTTTGAATTATAATTCACTATTCAATATTCAAAAAAAAAGGAGACTGCACAAATTGGTGTTTTGTCTCCTTTTTTTGTATCTTTGTGCCAATAATCTAAAGATGAGGCTGTTGATGCGGCTGCATTTTTTTGACTTATAACTAAAATAAATCATTATAAAAAATGAAGAAAACACTCTTTTCATTGTTTTTATTGGGGACTGTTGTGCTACAAGGTAAGGCTGCCCAAGAGGTGAAAGCACCTTTGAATGTTTATGGGCGAAGTGTTACATCGCTCAATGGAATGTGGAAATATTTTGTTGATCAGCAAGATATTGGCTACTATGACTATCGTATGAATCCTACGCGATGGGGCTTTTTCCTTGATGCAAAGCCACGAAATGTCTCTGATTTGGTGGAATACAGCTTTGATGATAGTAAAAGTATGAAGGTGCCAGGCGACTGGAACACACAGGATGAACAGTTGTATTGGTATGAGGGTAGTGTGTGGTATCGTCAGAAATTCAATTGGAAACCTGAACAGGGGAGAAAGGCATTGCTTTATTTTGCTGGAGCCAACTATCTGAGTCGTGTGTGGGTGAATGGCAAGCAGGTTGGTGTGCATGAAGGTGGGTTCACTCCATTCTGCTTTGATGTGTCGGATGTTGTGAAGGCTGGTGAAAACACTGTTGTTGTTATGGTGAACAACAATAGAAAGAAGGAAAACATCCCTACACAGATTTTCGACTGGTGGAATTATGGTGGCATCACTCGTGATGTGATGATGGTTTCTGTGCCTGAAACATATATAGAAGATTATTCTCTTCAGCTTGTAAAGGGCAATACTAAACTTATCAATGTAAAATTGAAGCTCAATGAGAAGAAAGCTGGTAAAATGGTTACATTGAGTATTCCTGAGCTGAAAATTAAAAAGAAATTGGTTACCGATGCTCAAGGTGAAGCAAATGTGGTGTTGAAAGCTAAACCATCACTGTGGTGTCCTGAAAATCCAAAACTCTATAAGGTGAGCATTACAACTGCAGAGGAGACTATAAGTGATGAGATTGGTTTCCGCACTATAGAAACTCGTGGCAAGCAGATTCTTTTGAATGGCAAACCTATATTTTTGAAGGGTATAAGTTCGCACGAGGAGACTGCTTATACCAGCCGACGCTGTAACTCGGCTGAGGATGCTGATACGTTGCTTGCGTGGGCTAAAGACCTTGGGTGTAACTTTATGCGTTTGGCTCACTATCCACATAATGAGCATGCTATTCGCGAAGCAGAACGTAAGGGTGTGCTTTTGTGGGAGGAGATTCCTTGTTATTGGACTATAGATTGGAAGAATGAGAAAACTTTTGCTAATGCTAAGCGCCAGTTGCAGGATATGATAGGTAGAGATAAGAACCGTGCCAACGTTATTGTGTGGTCGGTAGCTAATGAAACCCCACATAGTGCAGAGCGTGATAAGTTTCTTTCAGAATTGGCTAAGTTTGCCAAGACTGAGGATGATACTCGTTTGATATCAATGGCTATGGAGGTAACTGGTCAGTCGAACTATGTAAATCGACTGAATGACAACATGAATAAGTATGTTGATATTATAAGTTTCAACGAGTATATTGGTTGGTATCGTGATGTGAATGATGCCCCAAAGATGAAATGGGAGGTGCCTTATGATAAACCTGTTATCATTAGTGAGTTTGGTGGAGGTGCTGTTGCTGGTTTGCATGGTAGTAAAAACGAACGCTGGACAGAGGAGTTTCAGGAAAACCTGTATAAGGAGAATCTTGATATGTTGAGCAAGATTGAAGGCTTGTCAGGAATGACTCCATGGGTTTTGAAGGATTTCCGCTCTCCTCGCAGAATCAATCCTGTTGTTCAAAAAGATTTTAATCGCAAGGGATTGGTTTCTGATAAGGGAAAGCGCAAAAAGGCTTTCTATGTGTTGAAGGAATGGTATAAGAATAAGTAGAAAAAAAGGAAGATATGCTCATTAAAAGCTATCTTCCTTTTTTAATGTATTTAGTGTTTAAAGTTATATAAACACATTTGACAGTTTACATTAGAAACGGTAAACGACAAAACTCTTTGCAGGGATGGTGATGGTTAGTGTGTTGCCATCAGCTTTGATATCTGTTGTAACAGGAACAACGGCATATTTGTTGTTGATGGTGTTCTCCTGTAGCAGGTTGTCGCTGTGCAGAAGGGTAGCCTTGCCTGCCCCAAGATTCTTTATTCCCTTGAAACTGATGATTAGTTGTTGAGGCTTGTCTGAGTTATTACCAACCTTTACAATATAATCTTTGGTTGGTTTATCGTAGCATGCAGAGGCATATAATCCGTTCTGACCAGTGAGTGCCTTACCATCTTCGGTAATAGAAAGCACATTGGTACCAGCATTGTTGCCATAGAGTGCTTGAACATACCAATTGGCTGAACGCACAGAGGTGAGGTTGTCGAACCAGATGAGGTCAGGACGCCACTGCCATCCTTCTACATGAGCAAAGAGTGGGGCATAGGTGGCTTGGTGAACAAGGTCGGCATTGCGCTCTAAGCCTGTCATAAAGCAAGCCTCTGAAAGGGCTGCTTCGAAAGAGTTTGGTTCGTTTTCTGCATGTGCTGCATATTCGCCTGCAAATACCTTTGGACCTTTGCGTGAGTAGTTATCATAGCGTGATGCGTTGTTGAAGAACCATTCTGGCTTCATATAGTAGTGCTCGTCAACAAGGTCAACCTTTAGCTTACGCATCTGCTCCCAGCCGTAATCAAAATCTTTGCCTGAGGCAGAAGGACCACTGGTGCCACAAATCTTGATATTTGGATATTTTGCGCGTATCTGATCTATAAACTTAGCAAGACGCTCTGGATAAACTTTACCCCATTGTTCATTACCAATACCAATCTGTTTGAGGTTGAAAGGTGCAGGGTGTCCCATATCGGCGCGAAGCTTACCCCACTTGGTGTTAACTGAACCATTGGCAAACTCTATGAGGTCGAGAGCATCGTCGATATAGCTTTGAAGATCTTCAACGGCTACATGTGCGTTCTTGTCGTCGTCTTTGTTTTGGAACTGGCATGCCAAACCGCAAGAAACAACAGGTAAAGGTTCGGCACCAATATGTTCAGAGAGTAGGAAGAACTCATAGAAACCTAAGCCATAACTCTGATAATAGTTGGGATACATTCTATGAGGGAAGGTGTAGTTCCAACGGTTTTCGTTGAGTGGACGGTTCTCGGCATTACCAACACTGTTTTTCCATTGATAACGTGTTTCGAGGTCGGTGCCTTCAACGATACATCCTCCTGGAAAGCGGAAAATGCCAGGGTGCAAGTCTTTTAGGTCTTTCACGAGGTCGGCACGAAGTCCGTTCCAGTTATCGGCAGGGAATAGACTGATGTGGTCGAGGTCAACACCTTCGGCAGACATGAGGAAGATGCGCATAAGACCTTTTTGTACTGTTTTGGTTGATGTGAGTGTGGCTGTGTATTTATGCCACTTGTTTTCAGTAACAGTTATGGTGTCACAAGAAATAGGTACATCATCATCGCCAACAAGTTCAACACGGAAAGTTGCTGCTTTGCCTTGAAGGTCGGCAAGACGGGCATAAACTGAGAAGTTGTATGTCATGCCTTTCTTTAATCCCATACCAAAGAAGCCACGATTCTCAAGCCCGGTGAATTTTTGGTTGTGACCGGCATTGCGAAGGGTTACATAGTGAGGATTGCGCGAAAAAGCAGGTTTGAAATCGTTGATGCTCACATTGCCAAAGGTGTTCCAACCCATGGTGTGATCGGGAAATTCAAAACTGCGGTTTTCAACCATCTCGGCATAAAGACCACCATCAGCACCAAAGTTGATATCCTCAAAGAAGATGCCATACATGGTTGACTGAATGGGTGCACCAGGAGTGGTGTTTACTGTGAGTTTGTGCTGTGCGCTCGCACCAAGAGATGTGAGGGCTGCAAGTAGCATAACTGCTAAGGATTTAGGTTTTGTTATCATATTTGAGCTTATTTGTTCATCTGTTTGAGTGTTATATTCATAATCTATAATTCTTTATCTTCTGAACTTTCAAAAGTTTCGATGGTACAAAAATACAAAAATCCACCCATGAAAGGGTGGATTTTATGTGTAATAATGTTGGAAATTTGTTATTTCAATGGAGATATGGTGAAATTGAATACCATATTTTCATATTTCAGTCTATATTGCTCAAGTGGCCATGCGCCCCAGCTGTCGATACCTCCCAAACCGGCTTGTGCCTTGTCGATGCGCAGTTCGGTGAATTTGCTCTTCTTTATCTGCTCTGGATGACGCTGTTTCTTGTTCATACCCTCATCGAGATCAAGAATGTTATAGTGCAATGCGCTTGCCATGAAGAGTTCAGGAAGTGCGCTTACCTTGATTCCCTTGCCTTCGCTATTGGTTTGCTTCCAGCAACGCATGTCGCTCTTGGTTCCTGTTTCTTGTGGACGGATATATGGGAAGAACTGCTCATCGGCTGTTTGCTTGTAAATGCCTACGTTTTGTGATTCTTTACGATCGCTGTAGTTCTCAATAGGTCCACGACCATAGAATTGTGACTTGTCCATGTCGTAAGGCATATCAAGTACCATACCGAAGCAGAGCATATTTTTCAGTTTTTCTACTTCTCCTGCGGTGAGGTCTTCGGTGACACGAATTGTACCATCTGCAAGGATATTGTATTTGAGAGTGAGACGAGCCTTGGTAGCTGGAATGTCGTAGATGGCTGTTACAAGTGCACTCTTGTCTTTGTTCTTAGTTGACTCAAGGCTTACGAGCTTAAGCTCAGGATTGCGCCATGCTCCCAAGATATGCTGTTGATGTGCACCCATATCGTTGTCGGTTACTGCACGCCAGAAGTTTGGACGCAGAGTACCACCTTCTCCAATGTAGTTAACACCTGCTACTTGGTACTTGGTGAGAAGACCTGTGCTGCGGTTGAACTGTAATTCAACACCATCGGCTATGATATTAAGGGTTGGATTGTTTTTCTTGTTTACAATCTTCAACTTACCCTTTACCTGTTGCATACTGCAGCAAGCCTGCATACGCTCGCCAATAGGCAACTGACGATAAGCTACAACTTGACCTGCTTCCATGAGAGGTTCTGCCTTCTTGAGTTTGAACTCTATGTTGAGGAAGAGTTCCTTGCCTTCAAGTTCGGTGATAGGCAGTGTGAACTGCTGTGTCTGTTGAGGAGCGATGTTGAGGTTGTCGATAGTGCCACTTTTGAGTGTTTTGTTGTGGTCAACAACCTTCCACTCCATTTTGTAGTTGCTTAGGTCACGGAAGAAGTATTCGTTGTGAATGCTTATGATTCCCTTGCTCAGGTCAACAGCCTCTGCCCAAATATTTTGATGCTGATAAGCAATTTCATAGGCATGAGGGTTGAATTGGCGATCGGGACCGAGAATACCATTGCAGTTGAAGTTGTTGTCGGATGGGTCATAGTTGTTGTAGTCGCCACCATAGCGGTATTCTTCGATGTTGCCTGTTCCTGGCATGAGAGAGGCTGCTTTTCTTTCTAATTCAGCCAAAGACTTTTGCTTATGGTCTATATTTGCATGTAGTGCTTGGTCGGCAAAATCCCAGATGAAACCACCCTGATATTTTGGATATTTGCGGATGAGTTGCCAGTATTCGGCAAATCCACCAGATGAGTTGCCCATAGTGTGATTGTATTCACATTGTATGAGAGGCTTCTGGTCTTGTGGTCTTGTGCTTTCGCAATAGTTCTTGCAATCTTTTGGATAGCAATACATTGGACAGAAAATATCGGTGTTATCGCCAATTCCTGCACGTTCCCAGTGGATAGGACGACTTTGGTCGAAATTCTTTATCCATTGATATGCTTTTGTGAAGTTAGGACCATCAACAGTTTCGTTACCCATGCTCCAGTATATTACGCTGGGGTGGTTATAGTTCGTTTCTACATTATGCTGGTTGCGCTCCATTATCTGAGCAAGGAAATTCTCTTTTCTTGCCTCAGAGTTGAGATCGTAACCGAAACCATGACTCTCCTGGTTTGCCTCGGCACAAAGATAGATACCATATTTGTCGCAAAGGTCATACCAGCGTGGATCGTCAGGATAGTGGCATGTGCGCACAGCATTGATGTTGAGACGCTTCATAATCTTTATGTCCTGAATCATGCGGTCAACGCTTACGATATATCCTCCGTCTGGATCCAACTCATGACGGTCGGCACCCTTGATGAGAATAGGTTGTCCGTTTACAAGAAGCTGTGAGTTTTTGATTTCAATCTTGCGGAATCCCACTTTTTGTGTAACAACATCTTTGATGTTTCCCTTGCTGTCTTTAACTATTGCAACAAGAGTGTATAGATAAGGAGTTTCGGCTGTCCATTTCTTAACGTTGCGAAGGACGAAACGTACAGTGCCGTTAGTACGTTTCTTAAAGTTGCTTTCGCTTTTTAGAATACTAACACCATTGGCGTTTAGTAATTCAAAGTCGATTATAGGATTGCCTTTAACATCAACGTTAATGAGTGCTTCTCCATCCTGATAGTTGTTCTTGAGGTCGGGAGTAATCTTGATATTCTCAATATGTATGTTTTTGTCGCGTGCAAAGAGATAGCTCTCGCGTGCAACACCACTCAAACGCCAAAAATCCTGATCTTCATCGTATGAACCATCACACCAACGGAATGTTTGGAATGCAATGAGGTTCTTTCCTGGCTTCAAATATGGTGTTATGTCAAACTCAGCACCAATCTTGCTGTCCTCGGTGTAGCCAACATATTGACCGTTTATCCAAAGATAGATATTTGATGTTACTGAACCGAAATGAGCAATAACTTGCTTGCCGTTCCAGTCTGCAGGAATATCTATGATACGGCGATAAGAACCTACATGGTTATCCTTAACAGGAACCTTTGCAGGATTAATCTCGTGGTTGCCTCGCCAAGCAAAACCGATGTTGACGTATTCTGGATCACCATAACCATTGAGTTCCCAGATGCCTGGAACGGGGAATGACTTCCAACTGCTATCGTCAAAAGTAGTCTTAAAAAAATCGGTAGGGCGTTGGTCGGCATTCTCTACCCATTTGAATTTCCAGTCTCCATGAAGAGAAAGAAAGTTTGATGAAAGTGTCATATCGCCTTTCAAGGCTTTATCAACATTTTCATAAGCAAAAAAGTGAGTGTGAAGCTTGAAACGGTTAACTTCGTTTACCTGCTGGTCGTTCCACTCTGTAAAGGTTGGTCCTACAGCTGCATTTGCCGTGTACGACATTGCCAGCATAGAGAGAGCGGCCAAGAATTGTAGTTTTCTCATGTCTTATTTTTTATGATAGTTAAGCTTGGGTGCAAATTTAGTAATAAATTGCAACATCAACGAAAGATATATTATAAAAGATGTAAAATGAATGGATGCTTTAAAACATGTTGTGTGCGCACACAAAAGATTGATTTAGGTCAAGAAAGTGATATTTTTAGATGAAAAAGGGAAATAATCTATTGTGGGAATTGAAACTTGTTATACCTTTGCATTGTCAAAAGATAAATAAAAAGAAACAATAGACAATGTTGTTCTTAAGGTAAAGATAAAGATTGATTCAGGTATTATTGATTCAGGTAAAGATAGTTAAAAGGGTGTTAGTTTAAGGTAAAACCAAAGATTGTAATTTAGGACGACAGAAAGGTATTAGTTAAGGTAAAAAAAAAGATTGTAGAGGACGACAAAAGGTATTAGATAGGGTAAAGCATAGATTGTTCAGGTTTTAGGTTTAAAGTTTAGGTTTTTAGTTATTAAATCGGTAAAAGATTGTTAGTTATTCAAAACGGTGCATCGCCAATGGGCGGCACCGGACGTCGGAGGGGAGAATATCTTCGCCGATTTTTTTTTATCCCCCCTCGTATTATGATATTGTTATTTCTTGACCATAATATTCTTTGCAGGCAGTTTTGTAGCGTAACTGAGCTTCAACGATATCAAGATTTCGTCCAAGACGTTTTAATATGCGTATTTGCAGGCGATAAGCTTCATCGTTGATAGGGTCTATATTGAAGATACAGTTGATAGTTTTGAGCATAATGGGGATTTTATCTTCAGATTCAGCTATGTGTAGGATATTGCGCAAAACAGCCAACACCTGTTCGTCGGCAGATGTTCTGAAAGAATCGAGTGTGCCATTATCGTTAAACGACAGGAATTTCCCTCGTCCTACAATAAGTAAGATTTCGTTGATGTCAGCCTCACTTAATATTCCGTCGGATGATATGAGTTCCAACAATTGTTGATAGTCGCAATAGAATGGTTGTTGGGTGTTAAGAATGAAATTGCTGTTTTTGTATATCACTTCAATGCCTGTGAGTTCTTCAAGCGCCTTACGCAAATGGTTTATTGCCACACTACGCGAGTTTTTTATCTTGTCGGCTGTTTTATCCCCCCACATGATGTTTCCAAGATGGCGTGAAGGTATTCCCTCCTTGCCGTATTGCATCATTAGACATATTATCTGTCGCAGTTTATCTGTAAACATGAACGATATGTCTTGCCCTTTTGAATTAAACACTTGGAAGTTACCAAAAAGATACATGGCATTGGGCTGCATTCTAACATCATCGCCAATGTTGTCAATAGCTGTTTGTATTATTTGTTTGCGATGTTTATATCTGTGGTATATGATAAATAGAATTATTAGTAGCGCCATTATGGCTAAAACGGCGTTAAACCAGTGTGAGATACTGGGCACAACTTTAGCATTGTTAAAGGCTTCTTCTGATAGTACTGGAGCGTTAATAGTGTAAGCATTGAATACAGAATGGTGTTCATTCTTGTATTCCTGTACTGTAGCAATAAATTTGTGGAGTAGAGGGTCGTAAAACAGATTTGCTTCTGTTTCTATTCTATCAGGGTGTATAGGAATAGAGTCGCCCAGCTGTTGATAAGAGCCATCTTTTATGGAGAAGCGATAGAGTTTGAGGTGTGAGTCGGAAAGGAACTCTGAATACCCCATAGTATAGAAGTAGCCGTCACGCACAATCATGTTCTTTACGAAAACAGAATTATTTTTTCCATTCCAGTTTACATCCCATAGTTTTTCTATTTTTTTTGTGCGTAGGTCAAGTCGGTGCAGATCATAGAAGAAACGTCGTCCTACTGTTTGATCGCCAGAATCATTGCCCATTCCTCCAAAGATATATACGTAGCGCTTACCATCATAACCCATTGAAAGGAAATAGCGTGGGAACTTCTCGCCTTTGATGTCGTTGCGTATTGTCCAATGATGCTTGTTTATGTCGTAGGTATAGAATGCTGCGTGGTAGCGCATATTAGCAAATCCACCATAGATAGTGTAATGTTGTTGGTCTGGCATGAAAAACGCTCCGTGGTGATGCATTTGTCCATCCTCTATCTGTTCTGTTGACTCTGGATTCCAAAGTAGTGTGTTGAGATTCAAACTTGCTATCGATGCTTGTTCTGCCGTCTTGCCGTCACGGTAGGTTTCATAGGTGTATAGTTTCTGACCTATCTCGTCTATGAAGCTGGTGCCAAGATATAGTGTTACAGGGCAGGGGACAGCAAACTTGATACGTTTGGTTTGCTGCGACATGATATTGTGTATATATATGATGTCGTTATTATAGTACAGAATTTGGTGTTTTTTTGCATTATAGATATTACCTGCAGGAGAATCCGACTCGCTGGAGAATATTTTTTTCCAATGATAGCTGTCGTTGATGGCCCAATATGGATTTTCAACATATCCTATGCGCTTATCTTCGTTGGTGTACACATTGTTACCCTCTGACTGGCACAATGGAAAAACAAAACTATTATCCATATTACTCACAACGAGATCTTTCATGGAGAATGTGGGTACATCAATAAGATAGTCACTTCTGCCAAAGATAATTTGTGGTGTGAACGAGTTTGGAAGATCGGCTTTCTTTATTGATTGTTTGTGCCCATCTACCGAGAATGCAATTTTCTTTTTATCAAAATCAAAACACACCTGTACATTAAACCACTGACGAAGACGCAGATGTTCACGATTGAAATGATAAACAAGTATGCTTTTGTAGCCTTCTTCATTGAGTGCCATATAATCGTCTCCTCTGCCATCGTAGAACACATTGAACACGTTGTTGCTCTTTTCATCTACAATGCGTATGACATAGCCCACATCCTCACGAAGTGGTAGTTGCATGCTGAATTTTATATTTAGCTGATGAGCAAAGGTTGTTTCATTTCCATTGAACACGCTGAATGAAGTGCGCTGTTCTATGGAATTGGCGTTGCTTTGAAAAGTGAGCCCCTGCGCTACCACTTTCGACGTAATTGCCATTAGGCAGAGTAAAATAAAGGTTCTGATAGTCATATTTTTAGGTAAAAGAATAACGATTGTTCGGTGACAAAGATAGAAAAATAATCTTTTAGTTAACCGATTAATTGGGTTATTTTTAATGTCAAAATGCCAAAAAAGGGTTATTTTTTGGTAGGGTTAATAGAATAATTGGCTTTTTAATTCAAAATTAACCCAATATTTAATCTTGTTGATTATACATTTGCGGCAGTTTGACAAAACTCTATCAAATAATAATACCTAAATTAAAAATGAACATGAAAACCTTTATCAATCAGTTTGCAGTTTTTCTTTTGTTAGGCTGCCTGAGTTTTTTAGTCTGTTCGTGTAGTGATGACGACAATGTGTCTGCTAACTATTCTACAGGAACTGTTACAGGAATCATTACCGACGATTACAACACTCCGCTTGAGGGGGTGGCGGTAAAAGTAGAAGGTACAGAACTTACTACTGTTACTAATGCAGAAGGTGAGTACACACTGAATGGCGTGTCAGTACAAAAAAATGTTATCACCTTTAGTAAGGCTGATTATCAAACCTTTAGTGTTACGGTTACGCCAACAAGCTATAACAAAGGTGTTGCCTTGGTCAATGCAGCTATGGAATATGCTGCTGCCAAAATCACAGGTGTAGTTCTTGATGCCAAGAACGGTAATGCTCCCAAGGCAGGTGTTAAGGTGAGCATAAGTGAAACTCAGTCTGTGACTACCGGTGCAGACGGGCGTTTCGTAATTGATAATTTGCCACTTGACGCATATACCGTAACCTTTATTTATGAGGGTTATGAAACGATCACTCGTACTGTGGGAATAGATGGATTTGTTGATGGAACAGCCATCATAGATGTAACACTGGGAGGACGCCAGATTCTACCTCACAAAACGCTTGATGACTTGTTGAACTGCGATTATTGGTATTTCAACGAGTACACTGGTGGACGCAATGCTACAGCTTATCCTCATTGGGATTGGTCAACTGACTTTATGGCTACAATGGACTTCTATGGTAATTGGGAGGAACAAAACGAAGGTACGACGTTGCGCATAAGAAATGATGAGGCTGACAGAAGTAACCCTGCTAATCTGAAAGAATTTGATTCATACGTATATGGTATGAAACATATTACAGATGACAATAAGATTATGACCATTCAGTGTCGCACACATTCTGCATCTGCTGACGATCCTGCTATTTGGGGTGTGCAGGTTATTGATATGAGTGCATCAGAACCACATGCTGTTAAGGTGGGCGACAACCGTTCTTTAGCTTCTGAGAGCTATGCAAGTGAGGTATTTGACCTTAGTGAATATGTAGGTAAGGACATTGTTATTGCTATTGGTACATATCGTGCAAGAACAGGTGATTACTGGAAACAGTTGGTTTTGCGTCGCATTGCCTTCAATACTCAGGCTGTGCCTACAGAAAACTGGGGATGGTTGGCAGGAACAACCATTAATGAAGAATTATCTGATTGGGCTCTTACCCGTGAGATGGTGCGTTCAACTATGCCTCAAAAAACGTATAGTTTCTCTGGTATATCTCCACGTAATGGCAATCGCGACAGTTATTGGGAGGCTTATCAGTCTTGGCGTGAGGTTAATCATATAGCATATGCATGGTCGTTTGTTCCATTGCAGAAAGATCCAGAACCATTTGCTGGTGAGGGCTTCGTGATAAAAACAAATGGTGGTGGAGCAGTTGTTAGTACAACATTGCCACAGAGCTATTTCTATGCAAAGTTCTCAATTGCTGCCGGTCACGATCATCTCACTCTGAAGTGTCGCAATTTCGATGGCAGTAATGCTACATATTTCAAACTAACAGCAATCACCAACGACATGCAGGTGAAACATATAATGCCTTCAAACGCATCGGTGCAGCAGTGGGCTGAGGCTGCTAACGGTTGTGTTAGGTTTATCCATGAGAATGGTGATAAAGATCATCCTGAAGGTTATGCTACTTTCACCTATGATCTTACTCAGTTTGATGGTAAGGATGTTACCCTTGTTCTTGGTGTTTACAAGGGAACCGACAATGGAAATGAGAATAAACTCTGTATCCACAGTATTAACATAAACTAATATGAAGAAAATATTTTTTACTATAGTAGCCTGCTTTAGCAGTATGGTGGTTTTTTCCAGCTGTTCAAAGGTAGAAATGAATCACATTCCATATAACCCTAACACAAATAATCTTCCAATCCAGAAGGGTGCAGAACTTTCTGCACTCAATCTGGAGCGGGCAATCGCTTTGACTGATACTGCTGTGGCTCGTTATTTTACAGGTAGTAATATGACAATGCTGCGCTACTACAATCCTGTAACTCAGAAAAATGAAAGCGAGATAGGTAGTGTATGGATGTACACCAGTGCCATTGAGGCTGTCAATTCAGTGATGCAGTCTTTAAAGGATATGCGAAAGCTTGTGCCTGAACTTTATGAAAAAAACTATAGTCGTTATGAACAGTTGCTTGCAAAGCTTTATGATGGACTTGATTATTATGCGGGAACATTCACTTTAACCTCATATACAGGCACTAATACATGGCGCGTGTATGGTGTGAATCGTGGTAGTGATAAAGAAGTTGCCGAAGTTGAGGGCATTATGAACGTGTACGATGATCAGGAGTGGCTTGTGAGAGAGTTGGTACACTCGTATCGAATCACGGGTAATAGCAAGTATCTTGAACAAGCCGAATATCTTGCTGCTTATGTGCTTGACGGCTGGGACTGTAATCCTGATGCTAATGGCGGTGAAGTGGGTGGTATCACCTGGGGACCAGGCTATGTAACTAAGCATGCATGCAGCAATGGTCCTATGATAACCCCTTTGGTATGGCTTTATGAAATATATCGTGGAAAATCCGACAAGATTACCTACAAGAAGATAGATCTTAATGGCAATCGTTATGAGGTTATGCAGCCCAAGAGCGAATACTATTTAAGCTTTGCTAAGAAAATATATGCATGGCAGAAGAAACATCTAAAGAAAAGCAATGGTGTTTATTGGGATCTTATTGGCGCTTCGGCAGGCAATGTACAGTATGAAACCGTTGGTGGTACCCGCTACCGTAAAGGATTGGCTTTGACAAGTCCTTCTGGAACAGCATTTACCTATAATAGTGGTACTATGGTTTCGGGTGGCGCAGAGTTATACCGCACCACACGTGTTGCCGAATATATGGATGATCTGAAAGAGCTAATAGCTGCTTCTTTTAGAGAGTTTGCCAAGAAAGATGCTGCCAAGGAAGGTTTCTACAGTTATCCATTTGATGGATTCAATATTTGGTTCACTAATGTGTTGATGCGTGGTTATGTAGAGGCTTATCCTGTGTATAATGGTACAAAAGAGGCACTTGCTACATTCCAGAATAATTTGGATTATGGTTGGGCGAACTATCTAAAGAATGGCATGCTACCTAATAACCTGCTTGTGGGATGGAGCTGGACTCCAGCCAATAATAAGGTAGAGAGTCTCTCTGCTTTTGCCTACGCAGCCGAATATGCTGCTTTGGCAAACTATCAGTATAAGGTAAATGAAGAACAATAATACTAACGACCAAGTATCATGAATATAAGAATTAAATCAACTATTCTGACTGTCATGCTCGCGATGATGTCTCTGTGCCTTCAGGCGCAGAACATCACCGTCAAGGGAGTTGTGATTGATCAGAATGCTGAACCCGTCATTGGTGCAACTGTTTCTGTTGATGGAACAAAGAATATGACGGTTACAGATATAGAAGGAAAATATACCATACTGGCACCCACAAATGGAAAACTGCTTGTGAACTATGTGGGCATGAAACCTTTTGCACAGAATATTGCAGGGCGCAAGGAAATTAATATCACCTTGCAGGATGATGTTAACCAGTTACAAGATATTGTTGTTGTTGGTTATGGCACTCAGAAACGTGGTTCAGTAACAGGTTCTGTGGCTGCCGTAAAGGGTGATGAGATGATAAGAACCAAGAACGAGAATCCTCAGAATATGCTCACTGGTCGTGTTGCTGGTGTTCGTGTATGGCAGAAGAGTTCAGAACCAGGTTCTTATAACAATAACTTTGATATTCGAGGTATGGGCTCGCCATTGGTGATTATCGATGGTGTGCCTCGTGATATGGCAGACTTCCAGCGTATGAATGCCAACGATATTCAGGACATCTCGGTATTGAAGGATGCTTCTGCCTCTATCTATGGTTTGCGTTCAGCCAATGGTGTTGTACTTGTGACAACGAAAAAGGGCGATGTAGGACGCACTAAGGTACAGTATAGCAGTTCGTTCACCATTCAGAAGCCAAAGAGTATGCCTATGCTGTTGGATGCTTACAAAACCATGGACTTGTATAACGAGCAGGCTATGAACAAGGTTAATGGTGGTGCGCCTGTTTATACAGATGAGTTTTATGAATCGTTTCGTAACGGTAGTCGTCGTGAAACCAACTGGAACGACTTGATATTTGCAAAGTCATCGCCCGAGCATAATCATAACATCACAGTATCAGGAGGTTCTGATAAGGTGCAGTATTTCATCAGCTTCGGATACTTATATCAAGAAGGTTTCTTTAAGTCAGGCGACCTTAATTATAGTAAGTATAATCTTAATTCAAACATTTCTGCCGAGATTGTAAAGGGATTGAAACTGTCTCTTAACATCAACGGTATGACCGACCGTCAGAACAATCCTTGGTGTTCTTCAACCGATATTATTCGCAACTACTGGCGTCAAGGAGTTCTCTTTCCTGCTTTTGCCGATGAGGAAGGAACTATGCTTAACTATGATGGATTGGATCTTGAGGAGAATACAGTAGCCAAGATGACATCTGATATCTCTGGTTACAGAATATATAAGAAACGTCAGCTACTCACCTCAGCAACATTGGAATATGACTTTGGTACTATCGCTAATGTGTTGAAAGGTCTGAAGGCAAAGGCTATGCTCAGTTACGATATTCATCAGAATAACAACACTCTGTTCCGTAAGGAATACTATCAGTATGCTTATGACCCACAGACGCAAACCTATATTCAAAAGGTTTATTCTCCAAGTTCACCAAGTCAGCTTACACGTGAACACTTTGAGAATCAGCAGTTCTTGAATCAGTTTACTCTAAGCTATAATCGTGATTTCGATAAGCATAATGTTTCTGCAGTAGTGGGTATGGAAACGCAACGACGCACAGGTGATAATTTCTATGCAAAGCGTAATTTGGCTTTCAGTTCACCTTATCTATTTAATGGTGTTGAAGAAGCGCAGATTGGCAATAGTTATCCTGGTTCTGTATATGCAGTAAACCAGAATGCCTTTATCGGTCGTGTTAACTACAATTATGCCAGTCGTTATCTGCTCGAAGCACAGTTCCGTTATGATGGAAGTTCTAAGTTTGCCGATGGACATCGTTGGGGATTTTTCCCTTCTGTGTCGGCAGGATGGGTAGTATCTGAAGAACCATGGTTTAAGAATTCTTTTCTTAAGAGCATTGATCAGCTGAAATTGCGTGCCAGCTGGGGAGAGATGGGTGATGATTCTGGGGCCAACTACGACTGGGTAACAGGCTACACATATCCTTCTACTGGTGGTAATGCTGATTCGGGCTATTACAATGGTTATGCGCCTGGATATATCTTTGGTAATGAGTTCGTATATGCTGCAACACCTATGGCAATTGCCAATATCGGCATCTCATGGTTCAAGGCACAATCTCTTGACCTTGGTGTTGATTTCGAGGCTTGGAACGGACTTTTCGGTTTTTCATTTGATTATTTCAGTCGCAAAATGACTGGCCTGTATGAATATCGCCGTTCGGTGTTTCCAACAGTTATCGGTGCAAATCCTCCACGTGAGAATGCCAACAGCAGTCGTAACTTTGGCTTAGAATTGGAAATACGTCATCATAACAGGATTGGTCGCGACTTGTCATACAATGTTAAGGCTATGGCTACCGTTACTCGTCAGAAATATCTCACAGCTATTCAGAATGGTCCATATGCTAATGCCTACGATCAGTGGCGCAGCGACAATCTAAACAACCGCTATCAAGGAGTACAGTTTGGCTTCACAGGCAATGGTCGTTACAACAATTGGGATGAAATTTGGAACGACAATGTTTATCATGAGAGAGATGTGTTGCCAGGCGATTATAGATATGAGGATTGGAATGGCGATGGTGAAATAAACGATCAGGATCAGCATCCATATGCTTACGATCAAACTCCTTGGTTTAACTATAGTTTAAGCTTTGATGTAACTTGGAAGAACTTCGATTTTAGTATGTTGTGGCAAGGCTCGGCAATGGGCTCTATGTCATACGAAGAGCCACTTTATTCCATCTGGGGCTCTAATGGTGGTGGTGCTTTGGAGCAATATTGGGATCGCTGGCATCCTGTATCTCCAACAGCCGATCCTTACGATCCTGCTACAGAATGGGTTTCGGGCTACTATGCTTATACCGGTCATTATCCAAAGGGAAACTCAACATTCAATCGTGTTAGTACCGATTACATTAGATTGAAGCAGGTAGAGATTGGTTATACAGTTCCTAAGTTAGCCGTTGTACCAACTCTTAATATACGAGTTTATGCTAATGCTTATAATCTGCTTACATTCACAGGTGTCAAGTTTGTTGATCCAGAGCATCCAAGCGATGACCTCGGTCGTCTATATCCTTTGAACCGTACATTTACCTTTGGTTTGCAGGTTTCATTTTAGTAGGTAATTCTTTAGAAGATGAAAGAAGATAAAAAACGTTGAACATGAAAAAAATAATGATGACATTGGCTGCGTCATTGCTACTCACAACATCCTGTGTGGATATGGATGTCGCACCAAAGAACGTAATAACATCCGACCAGCTGCTTTCTGATGAGTCGGGAATGGAAATCTATATGGCTCGTCTGTATAGCTACATGCCTTATGAAGACTTTAAATATCAGGGACAGTGGGGATTCAACTTCAATGGTTGGCTGGTGAGCATAGGAATAGAAGGTACAGGTGAATGTCTTGATCGTGACGGTATCTGCAGAGCCTTCACCGGTGAAGACACTCCCTATTGGGGGATGGCTTTCACCGAATTGCGTGATGCTAATTTCCTGCTGGAAAATCTTCCTAAATACCGTGGTCGATACCCCGAAGCAATATACAACCATTATCTTGGAGAGGCTTATTATGTGCGTGCAATGGTGTTCACGGCTATGGCTAAGCGTTTTGGCGGTGTGCCATTGGTGACAAAGGTTATACAGTATCCTGATGACGCAGCCAACCTTGAAGTGCCACGTGCTTCAGAGGAAGAAACCTGGGATCAGATACTCGCTGATTATGACAGGGCTATCGAACTATTGCAACCAACAAGTCCAAAGACTGGTTTCAGTAACAAGTACAAGGCATTGGCTTGGAAATCAGAGGCTATGCTCTATGCTGGATCGGTGGCAAAATATAATCAAACCGTCAATGGACATCTTACAGGTACTGGTCAGAAGACTGGTGTCCGTGTGATGGGATTTGCTGCTGACCGTTGGGAGGCAGCTTCTAAAAAGTATTTCACAGAAGCTTATAAGGCAGCCAAAGAGATAATCACCAGTGGCAAGTATTCGCTCTACACAAAAAAATGGTCGGCAACCGATAAAAATGCTCAGTATCAGAACATGGTTGATATGTTCTTCGATACCGATAGTCCTGAGAACATTGATGTTAGAGAGTATAGTTATCCAACCACAGCTCACGGATATGATGCTTATAACTCGCCATTTGTGTACCACAAGCCACTATCGAGTGGTATGTGTCCAACAGAAGATTTCTGTGAGCTCTTCGATGGTTTTGAACGTTATGCCGATGGTTCTATTCGTGTTACAGATGGCAATAGCAATGCAACCGGTCACTATATCATGTATGATAATCCTATGGATATATTCAAAAATGTGGAACCACGACTTCGTGCAAACATAATTTATCCTGGTGACTATTTTAAAGATCGCAATCAGGAATTGCGCACGGGAACCTATGTTGGATCAACTCCTATAAGCCCTTTGTTTTCAGACTATTCTTACGCAACATCCGACAAAACCTACCAGCAACTCGATGCCTACACAAAGAAGCCGAAGATGCTTTACCTGAGTCCAAATCCTAATAGTAGTCAGGAGCAAGTACCTCTCGAGGACGGCACAACCATGAATGCTTCAGGTGCCAATGGGCCTTTCTATGCCAATGGCGAAGGCTCTTTAACAGGACTCCTTGTGCGTAAATACTTGAATCCTGATCCTTCTGCCGAGATAGGTGAAGGTAAATGCGATCAGCATTTTGTCCTTATGCGTTATGCCGAGGTGTTGCTTAATATGGCTGAGGCTGCTATAGAACTGTCTATTGCTGGTGTGGCTTCGCCTGATGGTGACAACCTTTTGCAGCAAGCAACCGAGGCTGTTAATAAGGTGCGTGAGCGTGCTGGTGCAACATTACTTGCCAACACACTTGATAATACTAATGTGGGACGCAATATAGTTCGCCGCGAACGCCGTAAAGAGTTTGCTTTCGAGGGCAAGACCAAATGGGATCTTCGTCGTTGGCGTGTGCAACACTATGATGGTCGTGAAGGCTTCTGGGGCGAGGAACGCGACAAGACAACCTATAGTAACAATAATCAGTATCGTTTCCGCGGTTTGTATCCATTCTATTCCACTAAGGATAAGAAATGGTTTTACGACATTCACTTCCAGTTCATCAGTCAGAAAACATTCGAATATAATGTTCTTGATTATTACTGGGCAATCCCAGGCAATGAGGTTGTGAAGAGTGATGTAATTGATCAGCAACCAAATCGTTAATGTGGAATTATGAATTAGTCGCCCTGTGGGCGATGAAGAATTATTCAATTAAGAATTATGTTTCAATCAAAAGCAATGTAATGAAGCCGATAAATCTACATTATGGTTTGAGGCAGATAAATTAAGAGAATATGAAAAAAATATTGTTGTTTTTGTTGACGGCTATAACGTTAACTTCCTGTGAAGTTTTTGAAATAGATAACTACCAGGAACCATCAGAAACCATTCATGGTGCTGTTGTTGATGCAGCTACAGGTGATTCTGTTCTTACCGATCAGGGTAGTGAAGGAATCAGGGTGCGCATGACACAGCTCGACTATAGTGATAATGCTGAGCATAATCCCGATTTTTATTGTATGCCCAATGGTTCGTTCCAGAACACAAAGATATTCAAGGGATATTATAATGTTAGGGTTGACGGACCTTTCGTTCCTATTGTAAGAGAGAACGAAGAGGGTACTCCTATCATCGATGGTTCGCAAACGGTGAAGGTGGAAGGTAGCACAGAGTGTATCTTCAAGGTGAAACCATTTCTAAAGGTGGAATTTGTGGGTTATCCAACGGTTTCCAATGGTCAGATAACAGCAAAGGTGAAGGTAACTCGTGGTGTGTCGCGTGAGGAATTCAGGGAACTTGTTCAGCCCATGGGAAACTATGACGAGAGCTATCCCAATATTACCGATATTCAGTTGTTCATAAGCTATTCATCGAGTGTAGGCTACAGAGCACGCGATGAGCGCTGGTCGAGCAGCATTGAATATGCTGGCGACACTTTTGAAGAACTGTTGGGAACACCAGTGGTTATCAAGTCAACCAAGGGCGTAGCCATTCCTTCTGGTCGTCATGTGTTTGTAAGAGCGGCAGCTCGTATAAACTACGACACACCAGTGGGTAGCGGTACCCGTCGTTGGAACTACAGTAAACCAATGGAAGTGATTATACCATAAGTTGTTTTTGTTTTTAAGTTTGTGAGTTTTTGATTTTAACTCTAAAACTCACAAACTCATGAAGTAATAGACTCTCAAACTCTTTTAACTTATGAACTTTTCAAAGTTCAGTAAAAATTACTATATTTGCACATGTATTCTAATTTATCAACTAATAACACCTATTCAAACACGATGAAAAGATTAGCAATATGGGCGATTATGCTCGTAACTGCATTGGCAGTTTCGGCACAGTCTGCTTCATTGTTTACACCATATAAAACCACAGAACTGCGACTTCCTGCTGTTCCTTTAGTGGTTAACGATCCTTATTTCTCTATATGGTCACCATTCGACAATCTAACCGATGGTAGCACTCGTTTATGGACCGATGCAGAAAAAACTTTGGAGGGTTTGTTGCGCGTTGATGGTACAACATATCGCTTCATGGGTGCAAAGGAGCACAAAATTCTTGAGCCTATTGCGCCTATGGCTGTTGAGGGCGATTGGGAAGCCGACTACCTGATAGGTGATGCTGAAAAGGGATGGCAGAAAGAACTGTTTAGTGCCAAGAGCTGGAAACACGGACAGGGTGCTTTTGGTAACGATGGTGACGGAGTGCACACCAGTTGGACTGCAGAGCATAGCGACATCTATATCCGTCGTATCGTCAACATTACCGAGGACGATCTGAAAGAAAACCTCTATCTCATGTTCTCGCACGATGATTCCTGCGATGTATGGGTGAATGGAGTGTTAGCAGCAACTGGTCGTATGGATGCCGTGCATAATGAGTCAATACACATTACAGGCTCTTTGCGTCAACAGTTGCATGTGGGTAAAAACGTTATTGCCATGCATGTTCACAATAATTTCGGTGGTGCTCTTGCCGATTTCGGACTCTATCGTGACAAGACAACTGTCAATGACAATATTCTCACAGCCAAACAAACTGCTGTTGATGTGATGGCAACATCATCATATTACACTTTTGAGTGTGGACCAATAGAACTTAAGGTGGTGTTCACCGCTCCAATGATTATTACTGACCTTGATTTGCTCTCTACACCGGTAAACTACATCTCATATCAGGTGAAGTCAACCGATGGAAAGGCGCACGATGTGAAGTTCTTCCTGCAGGCTTCGCCAATGATAGCTACCAATCGAAGCAGCGAACCAACAGAATCGTCACTCGTTCAGAACAACGGAATTACTTATCTGAAAACTGGCACCATAGACCAGCCTATCCTTGCCCAAAAGGGCGACCTCATAGGCATCAACTGGGGATATCTCTATTTGCCTAATATCAACGGTGATGTTTGTCTCGACGATTACAACAAGGTGAAAAATAGCTTTGTTATTACAGGTAAGTTGCCTAAGAGCAAGACAATGATTCGTTCATACAAGTCGTCAACAACTCCAACACTTGCCTATGTTCACGATTTTGGACTGGTAACAGCTCCCAAGGCTTCGTTCGAGCTTATAGGCTACGATGAGGTTCAGGACATAGAGTATATGTATAATCGCTACAAGGCTTATTGGGCTCACGAAGGTAAGGTAACAATCTTCGATGCTTTTGAAAAACTTAAGGATAACTATGAAAGCATCATGAACCGTTGTAGAGAGATGGATAAGACTATTTATGACGATGGTTTAAAGGCTGGCAACGTGCACTATGCCGAAATGCTGTCGGCTTCTTATCGTCAGGTAATCGCCGCTCACAAAATCTTCAAGGATAACCAAGGCAACCTTATGTTCTTCTCAAAGGAGAATAACTCAAATGGTTGTGTTAATACCGTTGACCTTACATACCCTTCGGCTCCACTTTTCCTTGTATATAATCCAGAACTGGAGAAGGGCATGATGACAAGCATTTTTGAGTATTCTCGTTCTGGCAGATGGACCAAGCCTTTCGCAGCACACGACCTTGGCACTTATCCTATAGCCAACGGACAGGTTTATGGAGGCGATATGCCTATCGAAGAGGCAGGAAACATGATAACTCTTGCTGCTATGATTTCAAAGATTGATGGTAACACCGAGTATGTTAATAAGTATTGGGACATCATAACCACTTGGACTGATTATCTTGTTGAAAAGGGACAAGATCCATCAAACCAGCTTTGTACCGACGACTTCGCTGGTCATTGGGCACACAATGCCAACCTTTCTGTAAAGGCTATCATGGGTGTGGCTGGATATGCCGAGATGGCTCGCATGAGAGGAGATATTGCCACTGCCGACAAGTATATGACGAAAGCAAAAGAGATGGGTGCCATCTGGGAGAAGTCTGCCCGCGAAGGCAACCACTATAAGTTGGCTTTCGATCGCGAGAACACATGGAGTCAGAAGTATAATATGGTGTGGGACAAGTTGTGGAACACCGCTGTGTTCCCTAAGGGCACTATGGAGCGCGAGATGAAGTCGTATCTGAAGTTGCAGAACAAATATGGTTTGCCTCTCGACTGCCGTAAGGACTATACCAAGAGCGACTGGATTATGTGGACAGCTGCAATGGCTAAGGACAAGAAGACATTCAATAAGTTCATGGAACCAGTATATAGATATATCAACGAAACACAGTCGCGAGTGCCTATCAGCGACTGGAGCGACACAAAGACAGGTCTTCAGACTGGTTTCAAGGCTCGTTCGGTTATTGGCGGATACTGGATGAAGGTGTTTGCTGATAAGGTGGCAGCCCGAAGTTTGAAAAAATAATCAATTAAATATAAAAATGAAAATTTACTCTCTCAAAAAGTTTTGCTTTTCGGCAATGATGCTGTCTGCTGCTCTCACCGCCTCGGCTGCGGTGGAGCCTGTGGATTATGTAAGTACGCTGGTGGGCACAGAATCAAAGTATTCGCTTTCAACTGGTAACACTTATCCTGCCATTGCTATGCCATGGGGTATGAACTTCTGGACTCCTCAGACCGGCGCTAATGGCGATGGTTGGCAGTACACCTATTCTGCCGACAAGATAAGAGGCTTCAAGCAGACACATCAGCCAAGTCCGTGGATAAACGATTATGGTTGCTTCTCAATCATGCCTATCACTGGCGACGTGGTTTTCGACCAGAATAAGCGTGCCAGTTGGTTCTCGCATAAGGCTGAGACTGCCCGCCCTTACTACTACAAGGTGTATCTTGCCGACTACGACATTGTTGTTGAGATGGCGCCAACAGAGCGTGCCTGCATGTTCCGCATAACCTATCCTGATGCCGAGAAGGCAGCAGTTGTTGTTGATGCCATTCGTGGTAAGGCTGCCATCAAGGCTCTGTCGGCAACCAAGCTTGTTGGTTTCACTACATATAACAATGGTGGTGTGCCCGACAATTTCAAGAACTATTTTGTTATAGAGAGTAATCGCCAGATGAGTGGCACTGAGAACTCTGATGTTCAGGAATCAAGCGATAACCGCAGCTACGAGAGTCATAAGCTGGCTTGGAAGACAAGCACTAAGCGTGGCGAGCAGTTGATTCTGAAGGTGGCTTCATCGTTCATCAGCGATGAACAGGCACAGCTTAACCTGAAGGAGCTTGATGGATTGACCTTCGACGAGGTTGTGGCTAAGGGTCGCAAGACATGGAACGATGTTTTGGGCAGAATAGAGGTAGAAGACAACAATGTTGATCACTTGCGCACATTCTACAGCTGTTTGTATCGCTCGGTTCTCTTCCCACGTAGCTTCTACGAGATCGACAAGCACGGCAAACCTGTTCACTATAGTCCTTACAATGGTAAGGTGCTGCCAGGATATATGTTCACCGACACTGGTTTCTGGGATACTTTCCGCTGCTTGTTCCCATTCGTTAACCTTGTTTATCCTTCAATGGCAAGCAAGATGCAGGAAGGATTGGTAAACGATTATAAGGAGAGTGGATTCTTGCCAGAGTGGGCAAGTCCTGGTCACAGAGGCTGTATGGTTGGAAATAACTCGGCTTCGGTTGTTGCCGACGCTTACCTCAAGGGCATCCGTGGCTACGACATCGAAACGCTATGGAAGGCTGTTGTGCATGGTGCTAATGCTGTTCATCCTGAGATTAGTTCAACAGGTCGTTTGGGCTACGAATACTACAACAAGTTGGGCTATGTGCCTTACGATGTTAACATCAACGAGAATGTGGCTCGCACACTTGAATATGCTTTCGACGACTGGAGCATCTATCAGTTGGGTAAGGCTCTTGGCAAGTCGAAGAAAGAACTGAAGCCTTTTAAGCAGCGTGCCATGAACTACAAGAATGTGTTCGACCCATCGGTAAACCTTATGCGTGGCCGATTGAAGAATGGTAAGTTTCAGGAGCCTTTCAGTCCTTTCAAATGGGGCGATGCCTTCACCGAGGGCAACTCATGGCATTGGACATGGTGTGTGTTCCACGACCCTCAGGGGGTGATAAACCTCATGGGTGGCGAGGAAACATTCAACCGCATGATGGATTCTGTGTTCATCGTTCCTCCAATCTTCGACGACAGCTATTATGGCAGCGTTATCCACGAGATTCGCGAGATGCAGATTATGAATATGGGCAACTATGCCCATGGCAATCAGCCTATTCAGCACATGCTGTATCTCTATGGTTACAGTCGTCAGCCTTGGAAGTCGCAGTATTGGATTCGTGAGGTTATGGATCGTCTATACACAGCTAATCCTGATGGCTATTGTGGTGATGAGGACAACGGTCAGACCTCAGCGTGGTATGTGTTCTCTGCCCTTGGCTTCTATCCTGTGTGCCCAGGCTCTAACCAGTATGTTGTGGGTACTCCATATTTCGACAGCGTGAAACTGCATCTTGAGAACGGCAACACCGTGAACATCACTGCAACAGACAATAGCACCGACAACCGCTATATTCAGCAGATGACAGTCAACGGCGAAGTGTGCAACAACAACTATATCACTCATGCCACACTCACCAAGGGCAGCAACATCAGCTTCACTATGAGCAGCAAGCCAAACAAGCAGCGTGGAACAGCAAAGAGTAGTGTGCCTTATAGCTTCTCGAATGAGAAATGAAACCTCCCCCAGCCCCTCCGAGGGAGGGGTGGTAGTTGAAAAACTACTTTTGGGAATAAGAAAAGAATCACGGGCTGCCCGTGATTCTTTTTTTTGCTTATGCTACTCGTCTCTAATTCTTGATATATTTTTTTGTTACATACCACTTAAAAGCGAGTTTGATTAACTTTGATTAAAAAAAATACTATGTAAGGTGATGCACGATACATAAAAAAAAGTTTTTGAAATATTTGGTATGCTTATTTTATTGTAAATATCCATACCTTTGCACGAGGAGATGAAATGTATTGTAAAATAACTAATATATGATGAAGAAATTATTTGTATTACTTTTCCTACTTTGCGTAGTAGTTAAAGGTATGGCGCAGCAAGACGTTCGCACTTTGCGCTTCGAGCCACATCTTGGTGTTTCATTTACTAATCTTACTAATTCTGGTTTAGATACCAAGAATTGTTGGATATTGGGAGTGGGTGCCCAATATCAGTTAGACGAAAAGTTTGGTGTTGTGACAGGATTAAACTACTCAACCTATGGAGCAAAAGACAATAACGCAAGTTTGAATCTTGGCTACATAGAGGTTCCTTTGTTGGCGAAATTTTATGTATATAATGGACTCTCTGTACATACTGGTGTAGAGCTTGGATATAATGTTTATGATGGCAGAACAGATTTCTTGCTTTTCTCTGAAGCTAATAAGTTTGCAGCTGGAATTCCAGTTGGTGTAGGATACGATTTCAAGCATTTCACAATCAATGCTCAATATTATTTTGGATTAACCAAGGCATACAAAGATTTCAGCTATAAAAATAGAGGTGTCAAGATTACCTTGGGATATAAAATATAATTGAAGGAAGAAGATTATATCATCTATTAAAAGAAAAGAATCACGGGAGTGCCCGTGATTCTTTTTTTTCTTACAGTGAAGGATGAAGGTTGTCATCGCCTCCAGATTTTCCGCCTCCAGAGTTGTTTCCTCCAGAGTTGTTTCCTCCAGAGTTGTTTCCTCCAGAGTTGTTTCCTCCAGAGTTTCCTCCTGTTCCATTGCCGCCGTTCGCAGGCTCTTCTTCCTGCTCAGCCTTGCCGCCACGTGCCAGAACGGTGTTCTTGAGGTAGTCAATGTTCTGGTTCAGAAGGTTGAAGAGCGAGTCGAAGCGGTGCTCGTCGTCGTCAATAAGAGCGTAGGCGTTGAGAAGCTGGGTGAGCTGGCGGTATTCCTGCTCAACGGCTTGGCGAGCCTGCTTCATGCGTCCCTTTGGAGCTTTAGCCAGTCCTCTTGTGGTAAGCAATTGACGCACGAGGGTTGCTTTCTCCTTTAGCTGAGCAATGGCAGCATCGAGTCCGAGAGCTTTTGCATCGGCTGTTAGCTGACTGCTCTCGGCAATCTCCTGCAGCAGCTGTTGCAGTTTGTTGTTCTCGCCGAGATAGTCCTCGTTCACATCAATGCGGAACTTGTCGATGGCTTGCATCATTCGGTTGGCAGCCGCCTTGAGCTCAGGGTTGAAATTAAACTCCTGCTGTGCCTGCACCATCTTCTTTATCGACATGAAAATGCTGTCGCACTCCTTGTCGGCATTCTTCAGCTCATCGGTGTCGAGGCTGTAGCTGTCGGCACGATAGGCAGCGTCAAGGTCAGCGTATGCCGCATTGAACGCCTCTATCTGCGTCTGCAGCTTAGCAGGTGCTGGCTTTTCGGTTGTAAAACTTGCAGCGAACTGGTCGCGCGTGAATGACATGAGTCCCACAAGGTGGGTCTGTCTTAGGTCAAAAAGATTGATACTTTTTACCTGTTCAATTGAGTTTTGCATAATAATAAAAATTAAATAATGTATAATTAAATACTCGAAAGTTTCATCAGCCGCGGCTGACGGTCTGTCCGAGTTCTTTTTTCTGTTGATAGCTGCGGCTGACGGCAGTTTGAATCACTGTTTTGCTTCATCAGCTGCGGCTACTGCTCTTTATGAGAGCATTTTTTCGTCGTTAGCTGCGGCTGACGGCATTTCTAAACACCTTTTTGCTTCATCAGCTATGGCTACTGCTCCTTTTGAGAGCATTTTTTCGTCGATAGCTGCGGCTGACGGCATTTCTAAACACCGTTTTGCTTTATCAGCTGCGGCTACTGCTCTTTATGAGAGCATTTTTTCGTCGATAGCTGCGGCTGACGGCAGTTTGAATCACTGTTTTGCTTTATCAGCTGCGGCTGTTGTTTTCATTGTTTTCTTTATTTTCGCTGCTACGCTATGTGTTTTTACAAGTAGCGTTTTCCTAATGGCATTTTAACCACACACAAAGATACACAATTTTTTTTGTTTTCCATCATTTCTTATGCTAAAAAATTGCAGACACAGGTTGTTTACTTTCTAAGTTTTTTGTATTTTTGCAACCAAGTATCGGCATATAGCCCTCAGTGGAGGGGCTGATATGATTTTCGTGGAATATTAACAAGCGTTTGCTGTTATTCGGAATTGCTCTAAGAATCTACCAAATTCAACAAAGAAAACCAAAACCGAATGAATAAGTCGCAAGCGTCTGTGCAAATACGCATGGACGTGACTTATCCGGTTTTGGTAGGCTTTGGTAGAGCCTTTAGAGCATGGATGGGAATACCGTCCATGTTTCTTTTTATGCTCTCTAAAGTCTGCCTCCGAAGATAAGCATACGTATAAATCATAGCGTATGGCAAACAAGAATCTTAATGCTGCAAAAACGGCAAAGAAGGATGAGTTCTACACGCAGTTATCAGACATTGAACGAGAGTTGCAGCACTATTGGCAGCACTTTCGAGACAAGGTTGTGCTGTGCAACTGCGATGACCCTTATGAAAGTAACTTCTTTAAGTATTTCGCCCTTCGTTTTAATCAGTTAGGGTTGAAGAAATTAATTTGCACCTGTTATAATGGTTCGCCAGTGCAGGGCAATGAGTTGATGATTGACTTTGGCGACTTCACCGAAGAACCAAAGAAGATAGCCTATAAGGTTGAGATTACCGAGGTGAAGGATTTAAATGGTGATGGCGCTGTTGACCTTTCCGATGTGCAATATCTTTTGAAAAACGACAAGAACGTAATAAGCACTCTAAAAACTGGTGATTTCCGAGACCCTGAATGTATAGCACTCCTTAAACAGGCAGATATAGTTGTCACAAATCCGCCGTTTTCTTTGTTTAGGGAGTATGTTGCTCAGTTGATGGAATATGAGAAGAAGTTCATTATTATGGGACGCATGAGCGCTTTGCATTATTCAGAAATCTTTCCGCTTTTTATGCAAAACAAAATGTGGTGTGGATTTGGTTTTAATATTTCAGTTGTTTATAAGGCGCCATATGAAAATGTTTTGGAGGCAAATAGAAAGTTTGTACGTGCAAGAGGCTTAAATCCTGATGATAATTATATAAAGGTTCCAGCTATATGTTGGTATACTAATCTTGATATTAGTAAGCGTCACGAAATATTAGATTTAGTGTGTAGATATTCAAGAGAAGAATATCCTTCATATGATAATTTTGATGCTATTGACGTTGGTAAAGTACAAGATATTCCAAATGACTATGAAGGTGTGATGGGAGTTCCTGATACAATATTAGGACAATTTAATCCAGAGCAATTTGAAATTATTGGTTTAGGATGCGGATATCTTGGTAAACAAGTAGGTGTTACAAAAAACTATCGTGGTAGAACAGATTTAGCATATAGTAAGGATGGAAAGTCAAAATGTCCTTATAGTAGAATTCTAATCCGTAACAAACATCCTAAAACAATATGATGACAATTACTCAGCGAGAGGTAACCGTGGGAGAGATAACCCTTGGTTACATAAATAACGACGAACAAGGTGTTCGTGGTTATAATGGAAAGTTGGATATTCGTCCGCCATATCAGCGTGAGTTTATATACAATGATAAGGAGCAGCAGGCTGTTATTTCAACGGTGTTGCATGGTTATCCGCTGAATGTGATGTATTGGGTGAAACGCTCTGATGATGCAGAATGTCCTTATGAGGTAATGGATGGACAGCAGCGCACGCTTTCACTCTGTGAATATGTAGCTGGAAAGTTTACACACGATTTTAAAAACTTCTTCAATCAGCCAGAAGATATTCAGCGTAAAATTCTGAACTATCCTCTTACAGTGTATATTTGTGAGGGTGAAGCAAGCGAGAAACTGGAATGGTTTAAGACAATAAATATTGCAGGAAAGCCTTTGAATGAACAAGAAATAAATAATGCTATTTATGCAGGCCCATTCGTTTCGGATGCAAAACGTCATTTCTCAAAATCAAATTGTGGTGCCTATCGTTTGGGAAAAGATTTGGTGAACGGAACACCTATTAGACAGGATTTCCTTAAAAAAGCATTGGAATGGATGGCAGAACACGAAACTCGACAAGGACATAACATGACGGCGGTAAGCTATATGGCAGCCCATCAGCACGACCCGAATGCCAATAACCTGTGGTCGTATTTTCAGACTGTATTGAACTGGGCTATTACCAACTTTGATATGAAGAAGTTCAAGAAGATTATGAAAGGGTTAGACTGGGCTTGGCTGTATGACAAGTATGGGAACGAAACCCTTGATACTGTTGAACTTGGGAAACGTATCTCTGCTTTGATGCGTGATAGTGAAATTCAGAAGTATAGTGGCATAATCCCTTATGTGTTAACAGGCGATGAGCGTTATCTTGACCTTCGTGCATTCCCTGAAGATATTAAGATGAAAGTTTGGGAACAACAGAACCATCTTTGTGCTCTCTGTGGTAAGGAATTTGATTATGAATTTATGGAAGGCGACCATATTACGCCATGGCGTGAAGGCGGTAGAACAGTAGTTGAAAACTGTCAAATGTTATGTAGAGAATGTAATAGAAGAAAAGGTGCAAAGTAAACAATATCTTATATCAAAAAAAAAAAAGAATCACGGGCTGCCCGTGATTCTTTTCTTATATATGTAAAATTACTGACCTAAATTAGTTCAGAAGATAGAGGAAGTTAAATGGAGTTATGCCGCTTTCAGCGGCGGAGATAGAGGACAATAGCATAAAACTAATGTCTTTTAACTCCTTCTATCTCCTTCTAACTTCTTCTAACTTCCTTATTAAAACACGTAAACCAAACTGACGTTGGTGATTGCTCGGTCGTAGTGATTGGTGTTCTGATAGTACAGTTCAGCGTTGAGATGAAGTTCGCTGTTGATGTTGTACTGAATACCGCCACCAAGGTTGAAGCCTACTTCTGTTCCGTTATCAACCTTGATTATGTTGTTATCGTAGTTAGCACCCACGATAGCCAGTCCGCCAAGAGGATAAACCATGAACTTTTGTGTTGGGTGGAAAACATAGTGTAGGTTGGCACTGATGTCCCACGAACTCATACCATCGTTCTTTGGATAGAAGTTGGCGCTTACCTCAGGACGGAAATGCTCGTCGAGGTTATAACGACCAAGAACACCAATACCTGCGTGAGGAGCATCGAAGCCATAGTTGAGTTTTACACCAAGTTCCATCATGTCTTTTTGTGCAAAGGCACCTACTGACATTAGTGCCATGCACATGAGTAATAAAATCTTTTTCATATTTTTAAATTATAGAAGCCTCACCCCGCCCCTCCCCGGTGGGGAAGGGAGGACTATCAGCTTATGTTATTTCTTTGAGAGTTTACGCTTGTATATTTCCTGTTGGTTAGCCACAAGTAATATTGAAATATGGAAAAATGGAAGGATGGAAATATTTAAAGCGCTTTGCGCTTCATTTTTCAATATTCAATCTTCAATAGCGAAGCGCATTAGCGCTTCGCGTGGGGCTTATTCCGCTACCTTCTTTGGTCCTCTAACCTTTTCCTTGGCTGTGAGTCCCGACTTAATCTCTATGTTCAGTCCATCGCTGAGACCTGTTGTTACCTTGCGGCGCTCATAGGTAACTTCCTTACCGTTGTTCTTGATAATGTAAACATAGGTGTTGTTGCCTTCAAATTCGATAGCGCTCTCTGGAACGGTGAGCACATGCTTGGCTTCGGCAAGCACAATCTCGGCGTTGGCGCTGTATCCGCTACGAATCTTGGCACCGTTCATGCCCTTTACGGCAGCCTTCAGTTCAAACTGGTTGGTACCATTGCTTTCTACAGCTTTAGGAGAGATGTACTCCAGGCTTGCCTGTAGCTTGCTGTCTTGTAGTGCACCGATAGTAATCTTCATAGGCATACCCTGAACGAGTTTTCCCACTTCGGTCTCGTCGATATTTCCGCGGAAGATAAGATCGTTCATGTTGGCAACTGTGGCGATGGTAGTACCATCGTTGAAGGTGTTACTCAAGATAACGGTGTTACCAACCTTTACTGGGATGTCGAGGATAAGTCCAGATATAGTAGAGCGTATGAGTGTGCTGCTGGTGTTGGCATTGCTCTTTGAAACACCATCGCGCACAACTTCAAGATTGTCTTCAGATGCACGCACCTCTTCGAGGGCCTGCTTGTAGGTTTGGTGAGTCTTGTCGAACTCGTCGGCGCTGATAAGTCCCTTGTCGAAGAGAACCTTCTGGCGGCCGTAGTCAACTTTTGCCTGTTTCATATTCACGTTGGCAAGGCGAACACGAGCCTCTGCACTTGAGAGCTGTCCCATGTCGGGGATAACCTTTACCTTGGCAATAATCTCGCCAGCCTGCACCATCTGTCCTGCCTCTTTCATGAGTTCGGTGATGATACCCGATATCTGCGGCTTCACGTTCACCTCGTTGCGAGGTTCAATCTTACCCGTAACGATAGTTGTCTTCTTCAAGTCCATATACGATGGAGTGAAGGTTTCATATTCCGTAGGCTTTGGTTGCGATTTAGCCCAGAGGAAGATGAAGGTTCCAATGAAAATTGCTGCTATAATGCCAGCAATAATAAACTTCGTGTACTTTTTCATATTTCAGTAGTCTTTATATTCTTTTTTCTTCTTAATTCATAATTTGATAATTGATAATCGCACGAAGTGCGACTAATTCAAAATTCCTAATTCAAAATTCGTAATTCTTAATTATTCGTCTCGCATAGCATCAACAGGTTTGATGCTCATGGCGCGGAAAGCAGGCGCAAGTCCGGCAAGCACTCCCAAAAGGCTAATGAATGCTGTTGCACCAATGGCAGTCCAGAACTGCACTTGGAAATGAGCAGTTAGAATGCCGTCGGTGGTGCTTCCTATCTCAAGCATCTGCAAGATGATGACGGCAAACATGATGCCGCTCATTCCCGCCACTATCGTTAACACTATGCTCTCGCTGATTATTTGTGAAAGAATGGTTATTGGCGTTGCACCTATTGCTCGGCGAATACCAATCTCGGTGGTGCGCTCGCGTACTGTAACCATCATGATGTTGCTTACACCTATGGCTCCAGCCAAGAGAGTTCCTATTCCCACAAGAAGAATAAGGAAGTTTACCCCCTTAAACAAGTTGTCGAGAACACCAAAGAGAATCTCTGTGTTGAAAACCGAGATAGCCTTCTCGTCTGTTGGGTCAACCTGGTGAGCACGACCAATCACCTGTCGTATGCGTGGTGTGATGGTACTCATGGTGTAGCCTGGGCGGCATGTCATACTTATAAGATGCACGTTATTACCCATGTTGTATGCCTGTTGCATAATGGTGATAGGTATAACAACGCTCTCTTCGGCACTACCGTTAATCTGCATGGCACCGCCCGTGGTGTAGTCAACACCCACGATGTTATAGTAAACAGAATCTATGCGTATTGATTGTCCGCATGGATTGCCGCCTCCGGGGAACAGAGTTTTATACACTTTCTTTCCCAGCACACAAACCTTGCGTCGCTGTGCCATATCCATGTCGTTTAGATAGCGACCGTAATATATCTTTGGTTCTTCAACCTTGGCATATTCGGGCATGAGTCCCTTTACCACGCAGTTTGATTTGTGTTCACCGATGATAGCTTTGCTTCCCCAGTTTGAAATGACTGGTGAAACAACATCGAGTTCAGGAACCTGTGCTTTCAGACGTTCCACATCGGTGTAGTTCATTTGCCATTGGCGTCCCTTGCGAAATCCAGCATAGGGTTTGGTAGTTTGTTGAGCAAACACCATACCCGAGTTGGTGGCAAATCCCTCGAAATTGTTCATCAGCATCTCCTTTGTGCCGCCACCGCCACCAATGAGGAACACAAGCATGAACACACCCCAGAAAATGCCGAATCCCGTGAGAAACGAGCGCATCTTGTTTCGTGTGAGTGTGTCGAGAATTTCTTTATATGTATCAATATCCAGTCTCATAATTTATTCTGCTCTTAGTGCTTCGATAGGGCGTACCTTTGCAGCCTTGCGTGCTGGAAGTATTCCCGCAAATGTTCCTGCTAATATCATAACAACGGTAGCTGCTATACATGTGCCCAAACCAACTGTTGGATCAACGAAGAGGGTTGTCTTGAAGATACCTGTGTCGATAACATCGTGTCCGATGGTGGCGTCCATATAGATGTTGGCAAGCATGCCAAGCACCATACCGATATATCCAAAGAATGTGGTGATTATTATGCTCTCAAGTATTATGAGGCGCAGAATACTCAATGGTTTGGCGCCTATAGCCTTACGAATACCAAACTCGCGGGTGCGCTCTTTAACGGTGATGAGCATGATGTTGCCTACGCCAACAATACCGCTGAGAAGTGTGAGTAAACCGATAATCCAAAGGGCTGTGCGAATGATGTTTGAGCCGGTTTGCATCTGCAACATCTGAGTAAAACCGTTGCTTATCCATATAGCATCCTCGTCGGTGGGGTCGGCACCGTGAAGTTTGTTGATGGTGGCACGATATTTCTTCTCCCAGTCCTCGTTTTCCTTTTGTGAGTTAAGTCCGTGGAATGTGAAAACAATGTTGCCAGCATAGTCGCCGTTGTTGTATAGAGTGCGAATGGTGTTGTAGGCTGTGAAAATGCTGCTGGCTCTCATGCCATTCTGCTTGTCTTTGTAAACACCTACAATCTCAAAGGAGAGCTGTTCCACTTCAACGCGACGACCTACTATAGAAGCTGCATCATCGTGTCCGAGTAGCTCTTTTGCCTGTGTGTCGTTGATAACAAGCACTTTGCGACGCTCCTTGTTGTCGATGTCGTTGATGAATCTTCCATAGAGCATGTCCATCTTGTTTATCTTATTGTATATGGGATAAACACCTGTGAGTGAACCGCTGAAATAGTTTTCGCCAAGGGTGATAACAAGCCCATCCTGTGAAATCTGTGCTCCAATCTCGTCAACCACATCGTCGAACTTCTGTTTGGTTATGCGAAAGTCTTCATCGCGAAGGGCTATTTCACGATTCATATCGTAGCCTTTGTATGCCTTGCTGGTGTAACCGCCATAAATGGTCATAGAGTTGTCGATGGAGCGGTTGTTGTTCTGCTCATTGGCATTGATAAGGCCGTTGCCGGCTCCAAGCAGCACAATAAGCATGAATATTCCCCATGCCACAGCAAAGCCCGTGAGCGCTGTTCGCAATTTGTTGCGACGCGTGGTAGCCCATATTTCTTCTATCAAATCTCTCACGATTATTTCATTATGCCGTTAATACCAAATGGAGACGCCTTGTGGTCTTTGTTCTCCTCAATCTCGCCAATGATACCGTCTTTGATGTGCACAATCTTGTCTGTTTGATTGGCAACACCACTCTCGTGAGTAACCACGATTATAGTCTTACCCTCATCGCGGTTCAGCTTGGTTAGCAGCTGCATCACCTCAACGCTGGTCTTTGAGTCGAGGGCTCCCGTAGGTTCGTCGGCAAGAATAATCTTAGGTTGTGTTATGAGAGCACGTGCAATGGCTACACGTTGTTTCTGTCCACCCGAAAGCTCATTTGGATAGTGTTCTGCCCAAGGCAGCAAGCCCAGCTTGTCGAGATATTCCATGGCAAGCTGATGACGCTTCTTTCTGCTCACTCCTTGATAGAAAAGAGGTAGTTCCACATTTTCAACAGCTGTTTTGAAACTGATAAGATTGAAACTTTGAAAAATAAAACCAATCATTTTGTTGCGATACTCGGCAGAGCGTGTTTCGCTAAGGTCTTTTATTAGGGTGTTGTCGAGAATATACTCGCCATCGTCATAGTTGTCGAGAATACCAAGGATATTCAGCAGGGTTGACTTTCCTGACCCCGACGCACCCATAATAGAAACAAACTCACCCTCTTCAATATCGAGGCTGATGCCTTTTAGTACATGCAGAGGCTGTGCTCCGAAATACGTTTTATTTACGTTATTTAGATGTAATAAGCTCATTTTTTTCGCTTTTTTATAACACTTTGACGCTAATACTTGTGCAAAGGTTGCATTCTTGATTAGAAAAACACTTTTTTTTATTGAATTAAAGTATTTTTTAAGCAAGTTTTTTTTTCTTTATCAAGAATTGCAGGAATTAGAGAATTTTTAGGCTGACGCCTTTGTTCAAGTTGCTTAATGAAAATTGAATTTATAAGAATTTATGGAAGGTAGTATAACAAATCTTGCTTTAATTCTTTATAATTCAGTAGAGTATATAATGCAAGGGCGTATGCCTAAATTCTCTAATTCCTGCAATTCTTGATAATATTTTAGAGTAAACATTCACTTACGAAAGTTTAGTTAAAGTATTTTTTAAGCAAGAAAAACAAAAAAAAGAATGTTGAATGTTGACAGCGAAGCTGGCTGTTCCCGATAGGTAGGAAGTTCCTTTGACCAGCGGGAGAAAAAGCAATTAGTCGAACTTCGTGCGATGCTGAATTATTTAATTGTGAATTTATTTAAGTAGCAGGGGGGAGCAAGTTGGTTAGCCCCCTCTTACTGGAGGGGGATGGGGGAGGCTATAGTTTTTCTATTTTTAAGGTTTCATCACAATAATCAATAACAGCCTTGCGATGGGTGATAAAGATAATTGTGTGGCGTTTCTCAGCCAGAAGGTTGTGCAGCAGCTTTCTTTCTGTTTCTTCGTCGAGGGCACTTGTTGCCTCGTCGAAGATTAGTATAGAGCGGTTGCGAAGCAAACAGCGGGCTATGGCTATGCGTTGAGCCTGTCCTTCGCTGAGACCGCCTCCTTGTTCGCTACATTGTGTGTTGAGTTCTTCGGGAAGGTCGAAAACAAAGTCGGCACAGCTCTTGTGCAACGCTTCGCGCATGTCCTTGTCTGTGGCTTTAAGGTTGCCCAGGCGTAGGTTATCGCGTATGGTGCCACTCATAAGAGTGTTGCCTTGTGGAACATACGAAATGTTGCAACGATGCAAAGGAGTTAAAGCGTTGAACGTTGGATGTAGAGTGTTCAACGTATTATATATTTCGATGCTTCCGCTTTGTGGTTTGAGCAGGGCAAGGAGCAAGCGGATGAGTGTGGTTTTTCCTGCACCTGTTTCGCCGAGGATGGCGGTGCATGTGGCAGGCTTGAAATCAAAGCTAAGGTTGTGTATTACATCGCCATCGGCAGCGTTATATTTGTAGCTGATGTTGTTGAGTCGAATACCGCATGGTGCATCGAGTTCTATGGGGTCGCCCTGTTCTTCAAGGGGATTCTCTTCAAGTTCCATCAGTCGCTCGGCAGCTGTGAACACCCCCACGAAGGCGGGTACAAGTTTTGTGAGGTTGCGGGCTGGAGTTTGTATTTTGTTTACCAACTGCAAGAAGGCAGTCATACCGCCAAAGGAAAGAGTGTGGGCACTCATGCGAAGGGCTGCCCATAGGAAAGCTATGAGATAGCCAAAGGCAAAGCCGAAGTTGAGGATGAGGTTGCTGAACACGCTGAACTTGGTGCGACGAACAACATTCTGTCGTAGCTCGCTTTGTGTGTTCTCCAGTTTATCAACCATTGCATCGTCGCTCTCCATGGTTTTTATGAGCATGCGGTGTTGTAGAGTTTCTTGCAACACACTTTGCACCTTACTGTCGCTGTCCCTAACCTTACGGGTGAGTCGTCGCATCTGTCCTACGTATATCTTGCTCACACCAAGGAATAGTGGCAGCATGGCTACTATCACGAGCGAGAGTCGCCAGTCCATAGAGAAAAGATAGAAGAAAGCACCAAAGAACATAGCCACCACGCTCAAGGTGTTGGGTATGGTTTCTGTGAGGAAGTTCACCACATAGTTCACATCAAACTCCAGTCGGTTGAGCACATCGCCCGAGTGGTGTATTTCCTTGCCATGCCATTCACTTCTCAGCAGTCGGTCGAGCATGCGTTGTTGCATACGGTTTTGTGCTTTTATGCCAAGTATGTTTTTTATCCACACGCTCGAGATGTTCAAGCCGAAGTCGGCAAGGATAAGAATAGCCATGATGCCTACAGCCCAATAAAGATTTCCCTCAATGCTTCCTGCGGCTACGTCGATGGCGTGTTTTACTGCCCACACTTGCGACAAGCTCACGGCAACCTGAAGTAGTCCGATAATAGCGTTGAGAATGGCTTGTAGTCTGTTTCCACGCCACACTTGCCAAAGCCATTTTAATAATGTTTTGGTATTATATTTAAAATTTGGTATGTGTAACAAACTCTTTATGCTCATGGTTAATTCCTTTAGGATGCGTTTAGGATTCGTTTAGGATGAAACTACTTTCTGCTGTCGGCTCCCCACATGAGTTTTTCACGTAGAGACGAGAAATAGCGACGGTTATTCTGTTTGATTATTTTTATAACGAAAGGCGCCTTGCGAATGGTAATCTTAGTACCCTCAAGCATCTTCTCGCTTCTGCCGTCGATAGCTACAAGGAAACTGTGACTTCGGCTCTCCACATCCATGGTGATAACGCTTGTGTCGTTGATAACAATAGGGCGTATGTTAAGGCTGTGAGGAGCAACTGGTGTGAGGCAAAGACTGCTGCTGTGCGGCACAATTATTGGACCTCCGTTACTGAGGTTATAGGCAGTAGAACCCGTAGGTGTGGCAATAACGAGTCCGTCGGCCTGATAGTTAACAAGAAAATCATTGTTTATGTAAGTGCGCACAGAAATCATGGAAGCCGAGTCGCGTTTCAATATGGCAACATCGTTAAGGGCGTAAGGACTGCCCTCGATTTTGCCTCCATCGGTTTCAACCTCTATTACCGTGTGTTCTTCGATAGAGTAGCGTTTGTTGAAAATATTGTCGAGAGTGCCTTCTATCTCGCTTGGAAGAACATCAGCGAGGAATCCAAGGCGTCCCATGTTAACACCCACGATAGGAATCTCGCGGTTGCCCACCTTTGATGCAGCACGCAGAAAAGTGCCGTCACCTCCCATTGAGATAACGTAGTCGGCATTGTTGAAGTCAACGGGCTCAACCATAGCCTCTGCATCATGAGCTTCGAGATATCTTAAAATGCGCTCGATGTAGGGCTCAACTTCACTCTTCTTGTATTCGTTTCCGAAAATTGCGAATTTCAACTTGCGCTCTGACATATATTTTGCCAATTCAATTAATTTTCTTATTTTTGCAAAAGTAGCGATTTATTTCGTAATAATCTTGATTTAAACCAACAATTTATGGCAAAAATATATGAATTTCTTGCCAACGGCTTTGAGGACATCGAAGGCTTGGCACCTGTTGATATCCTGCGTCGTGGCGGTATTGATGTTGTAACGGTAAGCATCACAGGCTCTGAGTTTGTTGAAACAGCACATGGAATTACCTTGAAGGCCGATGCCCTGTTCGAGGATGTTGACCTTAGTGATGCCGATATGCTGCTGCTTCCTGGCGGTATGCCTGGTGCCTCAAATCTGAATGCTCATAAGGGTGTGCGTGAGGCTCTGCTCAAGCATAACGAGGCAGGCAAGCGAATAGGTGCCATCTGTGCAGCACCAATGGTGTTGGGAAGTCTTGGACTTCTTGATGGCAAGAAAGCAACATGTTATCCTGGTTTTGAGGACTATCTTACAGGAGCCGAATATACTGCCACACTCTATCAAGAGGCAGATAATATCATAACAGGTGAAGGTCCGGCAGCAGCATTTCCCTATGCTTATAAGATTTTGAGCTATTTTGTTGGCGAGGAAGCATCCAAGCAGATGCAGGAGGGAATGATGTATGCACATTTAATGCAGTCGAAATAATGAATTACACTATTATTGTTGCAGGAGGAAAAGGACTTCGCATGGGAACAGATATTCCCAAGCAGTTTCTGCCTGTTGGTGGAAAGCCTGTCTTGATGCGCACAATAGAACGCTTTCACGAATATGATGAAAACATGAATATCATACTCGTGTTACCAAAGGAGCAGCAAGCTTATTGGCATGAACTCTGTGAGCAGTATCATTTCACCATAGAGCATTATATTGCCAATGGCGGAGCATCGCGCTTTCAGTCGTCAAAAAACGGCTTAGCTCTTATTCCCGAAGATGTCGAGGGCTTTGTGGCTGTTCACGATGGCGTGCGTCCTTTTGTTTCATTAGATACAATAAAGCGCTGTTTCGAGGCAGCCGAAGAGAGCTACGCAGCAATCCCCGTAATGCCCGTTACCAGCACATTAAGATATGTTGATCCACGAGGTGGAGGCAACACCGTTGATCGCAGTATGTTTCGCGAGGTGCAGACCCCTCAGGTGTTTGATATTGCCTTGATGCGTCAGGCATTCAATCAGCCCGAGCGCGACACCTTTACCGATGATGCAAGCGTTATTGAGAGTTTAGGCTGTCGTGTGGTTCTTGTAGAGGGCAATCGTGAGAATATAAAGCTTACCACGCCGTTTGATATGAAAGTAGCTGAGCTATTGAGTATCTCCTCCCCTTATGAAGGGGAGGCCGGGAGGAGTTGAAAACCCTTCGTAATTCAAAATTTGTAATTCCCAATTAAAATTCCCGTTAGGGGCGGCCAACTCCACCCAGCCTCCCCTTCATAAGGGGAGGAGAAATATGACAACAATTCTTGACCAAGATATCATGTATTTGTCTGGGGTGGGCCCCAAGCGCAAAGACTTGCTGAGTAAAGAACTTGGCTTGAACACTTGGCGTGACCTATTGGAATACTATCCTTATAAGTATGTTGACCGTAGTCGCATTTACACCATAAAAGAGATGGACGGCAACATGCCCTTTGTGCAGATAAAAGGTCGCATTCTCAGTTTTGAAGAGTTTGCACAGGGAGCACGACGCAAACGAGTGGTTGCCCATTTCTCCGATGGCACAGGTGTTGTTGACCTTGTTTGGTTTCGTGGAGCACAGTATATCTATAAAAACTATAAGGTAAACGAAGAATATATTATTTTCGGAAAACCATCAGTTTTTGGCGGACGCTATCAGTTTGCTCATCCAGAGATAGAGAAGGTTGCCGACTTGCAGCTCAACGAAATGGGTATGCAGCCTTATTACTCTACAACAGAAAAGATTCGTACTGCAGGTATCACATCACGAAGCATAGAGAAGCTAACGAAAACACTTATCAGTAAGCTTCCACAGGGCACACTTACCGAGACCCTGCCTCCTTTCATCACACAACGACTGCATCTTATAAGTCGTGATGATGCCTATAGATTCATTCATTATCCACATAGCCTTGACGAACTTCAGCATGCTCAGGTGCGCCTAAAGTTCGAGGAATTGTTCTATGTGCAGCTCAATATCCTTAGATACACCAGCGATCATCGTCGAAAATACAGAGGATACATCTTTGAACACATCGGACAGATTTTCAACTCTTTCTACAAAAACAATCTTCCCTTTGCCCTTACTGGCGCACAAAAGCGGGTGATGCACGAGATAAGAGCCGACATGAAGAACGGGCGTCAGATGAATCGCCTTCTGCAAGGCGATGTAGGTTCGGGAAAAACTCTTGTAGCCCTTATGACCATGCTCATAGCCCTCGACAACGGTTTTCAAGCATGTATAATGGCACCTACCGAGATTCTTGCCGAGCAGCATTTCTCTACTATCACAGAGTTCCTACATGGTATGAACATTCGTGTGGAACTGCTCACAGGAATTGTAAAAGGAAAGAAGCGAGAAAAAATACTTGCTGACCTTCAAACGGGCGATATTCAAATACTTGTGGGCACTCATGCCGTTATAGAAGACAGCGTGCAGTTTGCCCGCTTAGGACTTGCTGTTGTTGATGAGCAGCATCGCTTTGGTGTTGCCCAGCGTGCCAAACTATGGAAAAAGAGCGAGAATCCACCACACATTCTTGTGATGACCGCCACACCTATTCCACGCACACTTGCCATGACCATCTATGGTGACCTTGATGTGAGCGTTATTGACGAACTTCCACCAGGGCGCAAACCAATCATGACCATCCATAAATACGACAAGCAGATGACAAGCTTGTATAACGGAATCCGTCAGCAAATAAATCAAGGTCGTCAGGTATATATCGTGTTCCCGCTTATCAAAGAGAGCGAGAAAAGCGATATGAAGAACCTTGAAGAAGGCTTTGAGGTGTTGCGCGAGGTGTTCCCCGAATACCACATGAGCAAGGTTCATGGCAAGATGAAACCTAAGGATAAAGAAATCGAGATGCAGAAATTTGTATCAGGCGAAACACAGATACTTGTGGCTACAACCGTTATCGAGGTGGGTGTTAACGTACCTAATGCCTCAGTAATGGTGATTCTTGATGCCCAGCGTTTCGGACTCAGTCAGCTGCACCAGCTTCGTGGTAGAGTGGGGCGTGGCGCCAAACAATCATATTGCATCCTTGTCACCAAGGTAGAGCTGGCTGAAGAAACACGCAAGCGCATTGATATAATGTGCGATACCAACGACGGTTTCAAGATAGCTGAGGCCGATTTAAAACTTCGTGGTCCCGGCGATCTCGAGGGTACACAACAGAGTGGAATAGCCTTCGATTTAAAGATTGCCGATATAGCTCGCGACGGACAAATAGTACAACTTGCCCGCGAGGAAGCGCAGAAAATAATCGATGACGATCCTGAATGTAAAAAGGATATATATTCAATATTGTGGAATAGGTTAAAAGAGTTAAGAAAAACTAATATTAATTGGTCTGCAATTTCCTGATATCCCGTTTATTGATGGGAAATGCCGACGCTTTAACCTTTAGTCTTGATAATCTTGCTACCCAATAAAATAAGTTAAGAAAGTAACAAAATCGATTTTTTTTTGCTATCTTTGTAAACGTTAATACGTTTTTGAGGAAAAAATGTTCAGTCCTCGGTGGTTCTTCGCTGAATATTATCAACCGGCGGAAAACTTTAAACCTAAAATTGATATGAAATATTTTAATACGATTTTAAAGACAACGATTATAGTGGCATATTTTGTTCTCGCGGCAATTCCTGTCTGCGCCCAAGACCTATTGGCGCGTCAGGCTCCTGTTGACCGCAAGATGCGAGCTCTTGATACACTTGCTTTGAAGAGTGTAACCGAGAGAGAGCAAATGGAATCGCCAGCAGCACAACTATATGAAGATTGGAACAACCAGTATGCTCATAAAGCTACCGAGTTGCCCGACTCTTTCCGAATAGATCTCCGACACTTCTGCATGCCAACTCCAAGTAGAGTAGTTACAAGTAACTTCGGTGCACGTTGGGGACGCACTCATAAAGGACTTGATATCAAGGTATATATCGGCGACACTATCCGCGCTGCCTTCTCAGGAAAAGTTAGAATAGTACGCTACGAAGGCAGAGGATACGGAAAATATATCGTTATCCGTCATAACAACGGTTTGGAAACAATTTACGGACACCTCTCTAAACAGATTGTAACCGAAAACCAAATAGTACGTGCTGGCGACCCTATTGGTCTCGGTGGAAACACAGGTCGAAGCACAGGTTCACATCTACATTTTGAAACACGTCTTTGTGGTGTTGCCTTAAATCCAGCGCTATTGTTCGATTTCCGTAACCAGGATGTTACAGGAAACTTCTATACTTTCAAGAAAGAAACCTATGATGATGAGTCACGACTTGCAACTGCAGAGCGTGGTAAGGTAGGTAATGGTGGTTACACCCGTGATCTTGTTCAGGGTGGCACACCAGGACATAGCAAGAGTGCTAATTTCAATTCAAGCAACGAAGAAATCCTTTATCATAAGGTTAAGAAAGGCGAAACCCTCTATTCAATTGCAGAGCAGAGAGGTGTTAGCGTAGAGATGATTTGCCGTTTGAACCATATCACCAGACGTTCAAAGGTTCGCCCAGGTCAAATCCTCAGATATTCATAAGCAAGACTATCCGATAAAAAGTTTTATACATTGCCCGGAAGTTGGTTAGCTCCAGCTTTTGGGCTTTTTTTTGCAAATAGAACAAAATTATCGCCATTATCAAAAAATGATAATCAAAAAATGATAATCAGTATTTGTAATCCCGAAAACACACAGAAACACGAAAAAAAATCCGAAAAGACAAAACCTAAAATTTATGAGAAAAGTCTTGGCTGTACATTGCTTTTTTACATTTTTAGTGGCATAATATAACAATTATCCAAAACTATTTGTATCTTTGAAACGTAATACTAATAATTGTATAAAAACAATGGTATCAGCAGCATACAAGAACAGAACTCGTGAGGAAATAATCGCAGCTTTCCGTGAGTCTATCCGCCGCAAGCATGAGTGGCAAGAGCGGGCAGAAGAGGAAATTAAGAAGATTCGTCAAGAGCGCCTCTAATCACATGTTTTTTGTATCTTTGCTCACAAACAATAAACTCATAACATTATGACGGCTATTACTATAAACATTCCAAATAATAAGGTTAGCTTCTTTAAGAAGTTGATGGCTGAGATGGGGTGGACTTATGAAGTCAAAGAGAAGAGTAATAAAAAAGCTCGTCTTTATGATCCTGAGTCTGGTGAGAATCTAAATGATAAGACTATGAAAGCCATAGAAGATGTGCGTAGTGGTAAAGAACCTGTGTACGACATAAAATCTATGGACGAATTTAAATCATGGTGTGAAGCCCTCTAATGTATGGTAAAGTAGACACAGAAATACGTATAATATCATTGTATCTTACTGGCACTCATTCTGATATTTTTGGAAAGGGAAAGAAAATGATTGAAGAAGATTTGAAAAAAAATATTCTGCAACAAGTATATAACAATTTTGTCAATTCGTTAGGTTACAATGGTTGTTCTGCATATAACTTGTACTACGATTGTACTCAAGATGAATTACTTCAATGCTTAATTGAACTGATTAAAGAAGGGGGAATTGAAATAATAACAGGAGATGTTGGCAACACACATATCAAATCGTATGATGCAGAATCAATAGAAAAGCAAATAACACTACTTCCTTCGCTTTCGCCTTTTGATTATTGTATTTATCCAACGGAAAGGTTTCTTGAAAACAAACGTGATGTGTCAAGTTTTAACGATAGACCTTTCTCGAAAATGTTAGCATTAGGAAAACCGCAATTGAGATGTCGATTTTTTAATATTGATATTTTACATCATTATGCTATTGACCCACGTTACGACTATAAGTTTCGAGATTATTTTGGTTCAATTTACGCATATAACACTGTCGATGATTCTGAAGATATTTACCTGAGTACGTTTAGTATAGGACGCAATGGTGACGATTATGTTGTTGCTGTGTTTTTGAGAGATTTAAATTTTCTCCCTGCTGTAGCTCAACAAAAATGGTATTCTAAAATGATTGTTGATTCATCTGAATGTAAGGTCTTGAAGAACTTTATTGAAAATCAATTGTTAGGAAGCTGGTGTTTTCCAAGAACTGTTTTTAGAGCCATTATCGAAGAGATTGAAAACTTATATGTGTTGACAAATCATATATGGGGGAAGCCGATTGTCTCAAATTATTTTCATCGTGAAGATGAAAGATTAAGAAATTTTGAGATGCTTTTGCTTCCAACAAGTGCGAATTTGGATGATTTTTGCAGACAATTAGAAGTTATCACAGTAGGAAACCTGAACAAAACTTTTTTTGGTTTGGACGAATTTGGACTTGACTTATTTTCATATACACAGGATGGCGATTGCCGAATAAAACAACCAAAAGGAACATTGCAATTATTTAAGGAGTGGTTGCAAATAATAAAGCCAGAAAGTGTGAAGGAAATACATGGGGTATTGAATAGCGTTAGAGCAACAAGAAGCAAAGGAGGAGCGCATAATCTTTTGAAATTGCAATACTCAAAAGATTATTACACTGAACAATTTGACATATCAGGTAAAGTGTTTAACGCATTAAACGTTTTGAGAAGAATTATTCAGACTCACCCTCGGGCAAAAGGAGTCGCTATTCCACATGATTCAAATTACTACGTAGAAATATAAATAATCTTTTCAAGATTGACAACATAACGAATTACCCCACTGATTTTCAGCATTAATGCCGATTATCAGTGGGGTAATTGTTCCCAAAATGAGACCAGAAATTCTTCTTCCACTAAAATAATAAGAATAACTTACAACAAAGCGGGGAATAATTAAAAGTAAACATTGAGTAAACATAGGGGTGACACAATTACAATCTATTGTAAGTATAATATATAGAGGGGATGAGCGAATTGTGAATTTCATGATTTGTGCCAAAGCTTGGAAGTTATTGAACTATTTTGTATGAAATAGATAAATATGTGGAAGCAGACTACTCGTTAGCCTTTACTACTGATGAAATAACCAATTATTAAACTTTTATCTTTATGGAAAACAGAATCATGAATGATGCTGCAACTATGGTTGCTGCAAATCCTGATCTCATGCAGATTGAGGAGTTTTTTGAACAGAACTATTTGTTCCGTAACAATGTGTTGAACGGCAGATACGAGGTTACTCGTGTCGGTCAGAATCCTCTTGTGTGGCAACACCTCACCAATGAACGATGGAACTCTATCGTGTGGAACCTTGAGATGGCGTTGCCTGATGTGAAATCGTTGAAGAAGTATGCCGAGATGTATGTTTACTCTGAGCACACAGCTCATAGACAACACGT
>DGRY01000072.1:0-300 GCA_002391185.1 Prevotella sp. UBA4376 | reverse complement strand
GCAAGCCTTGCTACTTCAATCGTGAAGAAGCAATCAAGATTCAAGAAGCCAACCAGCCATACCAGCAAACCATTGATTTCGCAACTATGACAGAGGCTTGCTTTCGCAAGCCAAAGAAAGGAGAGGAGGTGAAGGCGTTTTCTATGTTAGAAATCATGGATGAGTTATATGCTCATTATCCAATGATAACATTTAGTCATAAAAATAAAGTTGACATAGGTATAACCTTACATTCACTTGGTTTTCAGAGCAAGCATACAAAACATGGTAATGTTTATTTTGCTGTTCCACGCTGCTTAA
>DGRY01000092.1:13952-25970 GCA_002391185.1 Prevotella sp. UBA4376 | reverse complement strand
AATAGCCTCGTTGCCTTTCATCAATTTTACTTCCTGATCCATGGGTTATTCTTCTACTTTTTTACGGTAAACGGTGATACAACCATCTGGACACACAATAGCACACGAGGTGCAGCCTGTGCATGCATCGCTTTGCGCGTTTGGTTCTACATAGGGATATCCGTGTACGTTTACTTTCTTGTTGGCTAACGAGATACACTGCTTAGGACATGCCACAACACATAGGCTACAGCCCTTGCATCGGTCAGTGTTCACTACGATAGCCCCTTTCATTCTTGCCATATTTTAGGTTTTAAAACTAATTTTTTTTTCTCGTTTTGGTTCAAGCATGTTAGCCTTTCCTTATATTATGTGAGAGGCTTTTATGGATTATACATATCTCTGCAATAAAAGCTGTAGATGTTGTCGAGCATCTCTTTGGCTTCTACTGCTGGACTTTCAGGATCAAGAGCTATTGCCTCCATATAGCATTGAAGTGCTTTCTGGAAATCTTGTTTCCTGCTATAGTCGTTACCTCTTTGGTACCATTCTTCGCTTGTCATAGTTAAGAACAAAGGTAGAAAAACACAATGTTATTGCGAAAAGGTATAAGTATTTATTAACGAATTTTAGATGTAAATGTGCAAAAAATGCACACACCATATTAGCGTGTGCAAGTTTTTTTGTATTTTTGCAGCCTTATGATAATTCTTATAACTATATTGGCCTATTTCGGCTTCCTATTCTTGATAAGCCGACTTACTGCCCGCAGATCCAGCAATGATGTTTTTTATCGTGGTAATCGTAATTCTCCATGGTATATGGTGGCTTTTGGTATGGTGGGTGCTTCTATATCGGGTATCACGTTTGTGTCGGTGCCTGGACTTGTGATGGCAACCGATATGACTTATATACAGATGTGTATAGGTTTCATTTTAGGCTATTTCCTCATAGCCTTTGTGTTGTTACCTGTTTATTATCGACTTAATCTCACAACAATATACAGTTATCTTCGACAGCGAATAGGGGAGAGGGCTTACAAGACTGGAGCATTTTTCTTTTTGCTTTCAAAAACCATTGGTGCTGCTGTCAGGTTTTATGTTGTGTGTTTCATCTTGCACACATTTGTGCTTGCCCCATTAGGTGTTCCCTTTGTTCTCACGGTGGTAGTTATGGTTATGCTAATATGGCTATACACCAGAAGAGGAGGCATAAAAACACTTGTGTGGACCGATACTTTTCAGACTCTGTGTATGATCATGGCTCTTGTGTTGATAATCTATCATGTGGTAGAAACTCTGGGGATGAATTCTTCTGAGGCTGTTTCTGCTATTTGTGCCGACAGTCACAGCAGGATATTTGAGTTTGGTGACTGGCGTTCAAAACAACATTTTCTTAAACAGTTCCTTAGTGGAATCTTTGTTGTATTGGTAATGACGGGGCTTGATCAGGATATGATGCAAAAGAATCTCACATGTAAAACATTAAGAGATGCTCAAAAGGACATGTGCACTTATGGATTTGCGTTTGTTCCTGTAAATCTGCTTTTTCTGTCGTTGGGTGTGTTACTCATGATGCTTGCCCGGCAGCAAGGAGTGGCGCTTCCTGAGAAAAGCGACGACCTGTTGTGTATGTTTGCTGCTACGGGCGAGTTGGGTAACATTGTTGTTGTGCTGTTCACAATTGGTGTTGTGGCTGCGTCATTCTCGTCGGCCGACTCGGCTATGACTGCCCTAACAACAAGTTTCTGTGTTGATATTATGAACAGAGAGAACGACGAACGGCTCAGGAAAAGAGTTCACTTTGCTGTTGCATTAGTGTTTGTGGTGTTTATCCTTGCTTTCAAGGTTATAAATTCTACCAGCATTATAGATGCCATATATATATTATGTGGCTACACCTACGGTCCGCTGCTTGGCTTGTTTGCCTATGGACTTCTAACCAAACGGAATACCCCCGACAGGTTTGTGCCTTATGTGTGTGTTGCCTCTCCTGTGTTGTGTTTTGTGCTTGATATCTCTGCACAGCTATTATGGAACTATAATTTTGGTTATGAATTACTGATGCTTAACGGCTTTATTACTTTTGCTGAATTATGGATTTTAGGATATACGAATCGCAATATAAACCGATAATTTCTCTTGGCATACCCATGGTTGTAGGTCAGATAGGTACTATTATACTTAGCTTTGCCGACACCATCATGATTGGTCATCATTCTGTTACGGAGCTGGCGGCAGCAGCTTTCGTGGGACAGATATTTATGCTTGGAATACTTGTTGCTATGGGGTTTTCTTATGGTATTACTCCTTTTGTGGGTAACAGTTATGGAAGAAATAATTTTGGAGAAATAGGTGATATCTTGCGTAATGCTCTGTTTTCCAATACAGGTGTTGCCATACTTCTTACGTTTGTGTATGGTGTGCTTTATTTCTTCCTTGACAAAATGGGGCAGCCCAAGGAGATAATCCCTATTATGCGTCCGTATTATATTGTTAACTGGCTTTCTATCCCGTTCGTGTGTTGGTTTAACGTATTTAAGCAAACTGCTGATGGAACCACAGATACCAGAACGCCAATGTGGATTCTTCTCTCCGGAAACGTGATCAATATATTCGGTAATTGGTTGTTGATTTATGGTGCTTGCGGGATGCCAGAGTTAGGCCTTTTGGGTGCTGGTGTTGCAACACTTCTTTCACGCATATTTATGTGCGTGACTATAATAGCGGTATTTTTCTTTACTCGTAGATATTCGCATATAAAAGAGGCTTTTCTCAAAGCAAAGATAACAAAGGCTGCACAGTTACGTATAAATAGGATTTGTTGGCCGTTGGCTATGCAAATGGGTATGGAGTCGGGGGCATGGTCATTGGCAAGTATCATTGTTGGATGGATAGGTGCAAGCGAGCTTGCTGGTCATCAAATTATGCTATCGGTGAGTAATTTGTTTTTCCAGGTGTATTATGCCATTGCAGCTGCAGTTAGCATACGTATCAGCATGTTTAACGGCACTCGACAATATGAAAAAATTGTGCCTACAGCATGGGCTGGTTTTCATCTAAGCATGATAACTGCCTTTATAGTAGCTGTACCAGTATTTCTCTTGCGCAACCAAATAGGGTGGTTGTTCTCGGATTCAGCAGAGGTGTCAGCTATTGTTGCCACCGTTATCATTCCGTTGATAGTTTATCAGATTCCTGATGGTTTGCAATGTGTGTTTTCCAACTCACTTCGTGGGTTGTCAAATGTGAAGCCTTTGGTTCTTGTGGCTTTCTTGTCGTATTTTGTCACATCGTTGCCACTGGCTTATCTCTTTGGAATAACTTTCAAAGGTGGCCTCCTTGGTGTGTGGTGTTCTTTTCCTATAGGGCTTTCAGTAGCAGGTGCATTATATTATTATTTCTTTAAGAGAGCGTTGAAGGTTACCCAGGAAAACGCTCTTGCTGTGCGTTGAGCAAAATCCTGAAAATGACCTCCTTGATTCCATTCAAGAATGGTGTTGTCTTTTGATAGCTGTTTTACAAGCATCTGGTGGAATTCTCTTATGTTGTTTGCCACCTGCTTTATGTATTTGTTTTTTGTGTGATGCTCACTATCGCCAAGGCTCATATACACTTTCTGTGCTTTTATTGGATTATCAGCAGCAAACTTCATCCAGTCTTTTATCCACACCGATGGTGATGCTGCTGCTACGCCGTAGAAGACAGTGCTTTGTGTTGCTGCCCATAGCGAAAAGAGAGCACCAAGCGAATAGCCACCGATGATGCATGGCAGCTTGCCGTATTTAGCGTGCAGCGTAGGTATAAGCTGCAGTTCAATCATATTGAGAATTCCTGTTGCAAGAGTACCTGATTCTGGTCGTCTATCAACAGCTTCGTCGTTCCATGGCATTAGTTCTTTACACCAGTCAATAATTTTTATGTTGGCAATGATGATTTTTTTCTTTGATGCATTGTGAATCAACTCTAACTCGTCTTCAAGTTGGGACACTTCTTTACGTTCAACTAATTGAATAAGAATAGCTTGCGGATTTTCGTCTGCGCTAATAGAGCATTCGCGCTCTTCTCCGTTTGGCAAGTGTAATTGAATTTTATCTGTCATGTTGCAAGGGTATAACTTTTTTTCTATTTACACCAATATGGCATATTGTTTAAAAATTTTTTGCATATATATTTGGGATATTCAAAATAATTCTATACCTTTGTGGCCGTTAAAAGTAGTTAACGACATTTAAACCATTAAATATCATTTCAGCATTATTGAGTCAACAATGATTGATTTGCATACGATGATTCGTGATTGAATCTAAGTATATTGGTTGAATCTTATAATTTATCCGCAGAAAACATGATTCGGCTGTCGGCAATTATTTGTTGACAGCCGTTTTTTTTCTCCACTTACGAAGGTGACGGATGCTTAACATAAGCATCCGTCGAGTTGTTTGCATATCTCGTCTCGATCCATGTCCTTGCCTATGAACACAAGTTTTTGCATGCGGTCGCCGTATGTGTCATCCCAATCACGTTGCAAACCAGGATTTTTCTGCTTAAATGCTTCAAGTTCGTCTTTTGGCATTGTGGCATACCATTGTCCTGCGTTGCGAATGTTCATTTGTTTGCCTGCTTGTTCAAACACATAGCATGTATCGCGCTCATCTTGGAAATAGCAGATACCCTTGCATCGTATAACACTCTTTGGCCATTTGCGGGCAACAAACTCATCAAAAAGACTCAGGTCAAGAGGGCGACGAGCCTTATATACGAATGTGCCAATACCATACTCTAAAGCCTCACCACTTTCTTCGTTTTCAAGTCCGTGATGGTGGTGGTGATGATGCTCATGTTCTTCGTGTTCATGTTCCTCCTCATCATCATCTTCTTCCATAGCTGCAATCCATGCAGCCGATGTTGCCACCTTGTCAAAATCAAACATATCGGTGTTTAGAATCTTACTCAGTTCAATATCACCATAGTTACATTCCATGATTTGTGCCTTTGGCTGAATCTTGCGAATGACGAGCTTCACTTTCTCAAGTTCTTCGGCACTAACCTCGTCAACCTTATTTAATACAATAATGTTGCAGAACTCTATTTGCTGTATGACCAAACTTGCAAGGTCTTCTTCGCCAATATCTTTTTTAAGTAGGTCTTCACCGAGGCCAAACTCATCACGAATGCGGAGAGCATCAACCACGGTAACAATAGAGTCGAGCTTAGCATAGCCCTTTTCTGCCATGTTTGGATACATTGTTGGATACACGCTGATAGTCTGTGCAATAGGTGCTGGTTCGCATATACCGCTTGCCTCAATCACTATGTAATCGAATTTTTTAGTATTAACAATGTCTGATAGCTGTTGCACAAGATCCATTTTGAGTGTGCAACATATACAGCCGTTTTGTAGAGCTACCAATGAATCGTCCTGCTGTCCCACGATACCACCTTCTTCTATAAGGTCGGCATCAATGTTCACTTCACCAATATCGTTCACTATAACGGCAAACTTTATTCCTTTCTCATTTTTAAGGATTCTGTTTACCAAAGTTGTCTTACCGCTGCCTAAATAACCTGTGAGCAGCAACACAGGAGTTACTGAATTATTCATAAATATAACATATAATCATTGTACAATTACAATGTAAAGGTACAAACATTGTGCCAAACTGCGAAACATTTTCGAAACAATTTCGTTTTACCCTTTTTTTTTATTAATTTTGCACTCCCAAATTAAAAGATTATATGTCAGATAACAAACTTCATGCCACTTCGTGGACAGAAATTGAATACCCCGTAACAAGTAAAAATCCATTCATAGTAGAACCTATTTTTGAGCCCAAGGAAGTGCGATATATATTATGTCGTACAAATGGTGAACGTGTTGAATCGCGCCTAAGCTTTGCCGTTTTCAACACCCTTGATGGTACAGCGGATGACTGGGAAGACGATCCTATGCTTGGACATATTCGCATGCAGGTGCTTGGCGATGGTGATGAGGAAGTTGAACCTGTCGAAGTATATTATCTTGATCTCGGTGCAAAGGAGCTGCTCTCTCTTGAAAGCGAGGACGATAAAACGCTTACATTTAATATTTATTGGCCTGATGGTGATGTAAATGTTCCTAAGGCTATTTCATCAGATAATGACCTCTACGTGATAAACCGTAGCGAGTTTGAGGATGGTAAGACTGTAGAAATGATACTAACTCCAGATGATGGTGAGCCTTTCTCTTTGCATATTCAGATACCATTCACAGGTTTCCAACTTCTTGACGAGAATGGAGTTCGTGTTTGTGATGATGTGGATATTGATGCTAAAAAGGCAGAAAACTGGAGCTATTCTTTTGTTGGAACTCCTGATAAAGACCGTTTTTCAATAGTGCTTGATAATGATCGATTAAACTATATCTGTATCTGGCGCGAAGATGGACTGCTCACAGTTCGTAATCAGCACGATCACCTGGCTGTTGTCGGCGAGATACCTTCCGAAGGTAGTCTTCGTCAGCTTATGCAGGGAGCACGCACAGTTTTCATAAAGTTCCGCAATATGCGACAGACGGTTTCACTCACCGACAACACCTTTGATGTAGAGGGAATGCCCGAGTGTAATGCTGTTGCTTTGGCTCGTTTTGCCTTCGAAAAGTTTATTGATATTGATGCCGATGGCGAGGAAACTTTGGCAAACAACCTTATCACACTTGAGACGAAAATGTTTTTCCAATGGTATTGGTTGAACGAGGCAGACTGGAGCCACGAAAATATGGAAGGAATGCTCGATATGTCAGATTTGGATAGTAATCCCGAAAAGATGATGCAGCAGGCATTATTGTTCAATCGTTATGAAAGTTTCATGAAGAAACTTCGTATGCTCAGTTACATGACTCAGGATGATATCCAGGGAGACAAGATTCGTGAGCGTAACAACAAACGAAAGATTCTTCGTTCTGCCAGGAGCATTGCGGCTCACCAGCAGGGCATCGAGTCATTATGGGATAAACCTGTAGAAACCCGTCAGGAAATCCTGTTGCTTTTCCATTTGTATCATCAGGCATTTACCGAAACGTTAGAATCGCTTTAAACATATATACAACTTATTTCCCCCCCCCCTGAGAAGATATTCATAGTTAGATTATCCTGTCAGGGGGAATTTTGTTTCATAGGAATCATGTGTATTTATTCTATGTCTTTATTTTTTTATTACTGTCCGCTAAAGCGGCGAGAGGTGATAAATGAAAATTTTTAAGTTGTAAACAATTATCACATCCTTAAAACCTTTTCCTTTGTCGTGCTTTTCTGCGGGTGTACTAAGAAAAAATTACTCGTGCACTAAGAAAAAATTTTTCTTTAGTAGGGCCGCAAATTTCGTTGCATTTCATCTGTCTTGCAACTATGTTGCATAGATACGAAATACATTTCGTTTATGCAAATATTTTCAATGTTTTTTTCAAATAAATGCAAGCCATCCACACGCCTGGTTTCATCAACTTTGGACTTTGGACATTGGACATCTGTGTTTTTCAATACTAACTGAAAAATTGAAATTATAAATGCTTTATTATAATATATAATATTTATATTATATATTATAATAAAAATATTTAAGTAACGATTTGGTAGATTAGTAAATTAGGAGATTGGGGGATTAGTAGATTGGGAAGACCTAAACGACTAAACAACCAATCCAAATGTCTAAATGTCCAATGTCCAAAGTCCAAAGTGGGTAAGTGCATAAGTGGGTACCCCCTTACTCTTTTATTTTTAAGTCAATGACAGAAATTAAGATTTTCAAAATCCTCTCTTCGGAGAGGTCAGGACAGTAAAACTTCCAGAGGGGCAAGTGGGGGGCAAAGGCTTTGGGCTATTGTGCACCAAAAAATGCTATTGCAAATCATGTTGATGATGAAGATAAAACCACTGCACCGATTCAGTGCACTGGTTCTAACTACAAAACTAATGTCGTAATCATCAACGAGTCGGGACTCTATTCGCTTATCCTTTCTTCGAAGTTGCCACAAGCAAGAGAGTTTAAACATGGATAACCAATGAGGTGCTGCCACTGATAAGGCAAACAGGTGGGTTTATTCATGTTAGATATTATTACTTGCTTCTATGGTATAACCAGTAATGTTTATTGGGTGATTTGCAGTTTAGCACCGGACCTTTTTTTAGCAGGGTTTGAATATATGCTGAGGAAAATGTCTTTAAGTACATCTGGTTCGGCAACATCGTAGTTGTCGAGGCGCGTCATGTAGTTTATGAACTGCTGGCGCTGTTCCTCGGTATATTTGTCGTTATAGGTTGTGCAACCATATCGCAAGTCGTAAGCAATATAATTGAGACACGACAGCTGATAGGCTTCGTTTATTCGTTTGTCGATGAGTTGAGCTATCTGCTTGTGATATTCGTTGCTTGTACTTGCATCATACTCATGCAGATCTGATTCTGTTATCTCTTTGCAAAGGGTTATGTTTACGTGTCCTTTCTGTCCAAGAATACCTGTAAGGATAGAGTTTAAATCTTCACCTGGTTTCTTGATATATTTCTGATATCGGCTCTCGTAAAGTTCTATAGCTTTAAGTATGTCGCAGCTTTCACGCTCGTAGCTTATGCTTACAGGAATGATATGAAGGTCGGCAAGTGCTTTGATTTTGTCATGCGGCTCACTCATGCAGAACATCTTGATAATTCCCTGATCTGTACGGTCGTTGCCGTCTTTTGTTCTACCATTTCGTTGAGCAATCCAGACACTTTGACGCTTGTTTTGTATTGTGTGACGGATGTAGTTGCTAAGGTGCTGTGATGACATATAGAAATCACGCATTCGACCTCCTCGTTCTACTCTAAACATCTTGTTTGATTTTCCTATATCTGTTACCAGTCCAGGGCTCATGAGATTGGCACCAAAGGTTATCTCTGTTGTGTCAAGTTCATGTTTTACAAGAAGATATTGTAGCAGAGAGGCATCGAGCATGATGTCACGATGGTTACTCACAAAGAGATAGCGCTTGTTAGGAACAAGTTGCGAGAACCCACTATAAGTGAAGCTGGTTATGGTGCGATTGATGATCTGTTGGTTAACAGGAATCATCACTCCGAGTTGGAAATCGTGAACGGTGCGGAAACTAAGCATCATCTCGCGCACCTCTTTGATATCCCTGTCTGGAAATACCCATGAAGCAATAAGAGGGAAGGCATCACATTCTGTGATGCGTTTCATTGCTGCAGGTATTTCTTGATCAGTATAGGGGCGTATATCGTCGAAGTTTTCTATCATAAAAGCTTATTTATCCAGTTAGAGAATAATTTTTTCCATTCTATTGCCTCTTTTGATGTTTTGCTTGCATCTGTACCAAAGCCATGACCTCCTGTACGAAAGAGTTTGTAGAAATGTGGCTTATAGTTTGCTGTAAGTGCAGAGTCCATCAGTAGTGAATTATGATAATCAACAATTGGGTCGTCCTGACAGTTAATCATGAACACAGGACATGTGACTCTGTTGGCATGAAGTTCCATGGAAAGCGAGTCGCGCCATTGTTGTTTGCGCCAGCGGTATTCGCCAAGAAGTCCTCTGCGTGAACGGTGATGGACACAGCTCTCACGAAGAGTGACAACAGGATATATTGGAGCACAGAACCAAAGGCTGTCATTTTGTGTTTCTGGAAGCAGATCTTCTTCGGCTGCATTAAGAACAAGATGACCGCCAGCCGAGAATCCCATTGCGCCAATTTTGTTGTAGCCTTTTTTGCGTAGCTCGCGATATAGTTTTCTAAAGGCATTAAGCTGGTCGGGATATTGGTTGCCTGGAAGAATAAATCGTGTGTGCCACGCAAAGCCTGCCCAACCTGCTGTGGGGTAGTGTAATACATAAGCATCCATGCCCAAAGAGTGTAGCCAAGAGGCAACTTCTGAACCTTCTGTTTTCTTTGATAGCCAGCAATAGCTGCCGCCAGGGCATACTATAACAGCTGGGCGTTGTTGTGTCTGTGCCTCTAAAAGTAGAGGAAAGACGATTGCGAGGAACAGAGAAAATAATAAATTCTTTATCATTTATTAACCTTTGAACTTTGAGGTTTTAATTTTGAACTTTATGATTACTATTTACTGTTTATAGTTTACCGTTTATTGCTGTGAAGTTTATTAACGACTAATTAACGGATGCCATCTTTCCTTGAAGGAGTTTTTTTGAACTTTATGATAATATTCAATCTTCAACCGAAGGTCATCGACAGAGTGCTTGCTGTCGGCAAAGCCGGTGCAAGCATAAGACGAAGGAGATAATAGCGAAGCGCCTGCTATGCATTGTGCAAAGAAAGATACTTATATGTGTATCCCTTTTTACTCTTAGCTACTTCCTCGGGTGTGGCTGCAATGAGCACATTTCCGCCTCCACGACCGCCTTCAGGACCTATGTCGATGATTGTGTCGGCAAGTTTAATTACATCGAGGTTGTGCTCAATGATGATAACAGTATTTCCCTTGTCAACGAGTTTTTGTAGAACACCCATAAGCACACGGATATCTTCAAAGTGAAGACCTGTTGTGGGTTCGTCAAGAATATAGAGTGTTTTCCCTGTGTCGCGCTTGGCAAGTTCGGTTGCAAGTTTCACACGCTGACTTTCTCCGCCAGAAAGTGTTGTTGACGATTGTCCAAGTTTTATGTACCCCAAACCAACATCCTGTAATGCTTTGATGCGTGGCAGAATAGATGGTACATTTTCGAAAAATTCAACAGCCATATTGACGGTCATATCGAGAACATCGGCTATTGATTTTCCCTTGAAGCGTACTTCGAGTGTTTCGCGATTGTAGCGTTTGCCATGACATACTTCACATGGCACCATCACATCAGGCAGGAAGTTCATGACTATGGTTTTATAGCCATTGCCACCACATGTTTCGCAGCGTCCGCCTTTGACATTGAAAGAGAAACGGCCAGGCTTGTATCCACGAATCTTGGCTTCTGGTAGGTTGACAAACAGGGAGCGGATATCGCTAAACACACCAGTATATGTTGCTGGGTTTGAACGAGGTGTGCGTCCAATAGGGCTCTGGTCAACGTTTACAATCTTATCAATGTTTTCAATGCCTTCGATGCTTTTGTATGGCATTGGTGCTTTGAGTGAGCGGTAGAAATGCTGCGAGAGTATGGGCTGAAGGGTTTCATTAATCAGAGTTGATTTTCCTGAGCCAGAAACTCCGGTGACAACAATGAGTTGCCCAAGGGGGAACTCGACATCAACATTCTTGAGATTGTTTCCTGTGCAGCCTCGGAGAATGATGCTTTTTCCGTTGCCTTTTCTGCGCTTTTTGGGTATCTCTATGGCGGTTTCGCCATTAAGGTACTGAGCTGTGAGTGTGTGTGTGCCGAGCATCTCCTGTGGCGTGCCCATGAAGACAACTTCGCCACCTTTTCGTCCTGCTTTCGGACCGATATCTATTATCCAGTCGGCTGCTCGCATCATGTCTTCATCGTGTTCCACAACAATAACGGTATTGCCAAGGTCGCGCAGCTCTTTAAGGGAGTTTATTAGTCGCTCGTTGTCGCGTTGGTGAAGGCCTATTGATGGCTCATCGAGAATGTATAGTACATTAACAAGTTGTGATCCAATTTGTGTTGCCAAGCGGATTCGTTGACTTTCACCACCAGAAAGAGTTGCACTTTGACGATTGAGTGAAAGATAGTCGAGGCCTACCTGCAACAGAAATTCCACACGTTTTTTTAGTTCCTTAACAATCTCCTTGGCAATAACTTTCTGCTGTGAATTCATGTGTTCTTCAACATGAGAAAGCCATTCGTAGAGGTCGTTAATGTCCATAGATGCAACATCAGAGATATTCTTGTCCCATATTCGATAGGAGAGTGCTTCTTTGTTAAGGCGCCGGCCGTGGCATTCTGGACATTCTACTGTGGCAAGGAACTGGTCAGCCCATTTCTTACCATTGGATGAATCGTCGTTTTCCATTACCGACTGCAAATATTTCACCACACCATCGTAGGCAACAAAATAGTCGCTTGTGGTGTGTACTTTTTCTTTTTCTATCTT
>DGRY01000092.1:0-13806 GCA_002391185.1 Prevotella sp. UBA4376 | reverse complement strand
TTTTTCAGGATAGCCTCTATTTGCCAGAAAATCATCTGGTTTTTGTATTTTCCCAATGGCATGATTGCGCCATCGTGAATGTTTAGGGTGTTGTCGGGGATAACTTTTTTAAGATCGATTTCATCTATGTATCCAAGGCCTTTACAACGTGTGCAGGCTCCTTCTGGAGAGTTGAACGAGAAGATGTTAGGCGCAGGGTCTTTGTAGCTGATGCCTGATACTGGGTCCATCAGTTTTTTGCTGTAGTATTTTGCCTTATCAGAATCCTTGTCGAGAATCATGATAAGTCCTTCGCCTTGTTTCATTGCAGTCTGGACTGTTTTGCGAAGCCGTTCTTCGAGTAGTTCGGTTGATGAGTCTTTTGAAGGAATAGCAAGTTTGTCGATTACCACTTCGATATTGTGGTTTTTGTATCTGTCAACCTTCATACCTCGTGTGAGGTCGAGAAGTTCGCCATCTACACGGATATAAAGATAGCCTTTGCGGCGCATGCTTTCGAAGAGTTCGCGATAATGTCCCTTGCGGTTACGTATGAGTGGAGCAAGGATATATACTCGTTTGTTGGCATATTCGTTGCTAATCATTTTAATAACCTGTTCTTCGGTGTATTTCACCATTTTCTCGCCAGATTCATAACTGTATGCTATTCCTGCACGTGCATAGAGCAGTCGTAGATAGTCGTATATTTCGGTAGTTGTTCCTACGGTTGAACGAGGGTTCTTATTGGTTGTTTTTTGCTCAATACTGATGACAGGACTTAATCCTGTTATTTTATCAACATCGGGTCGTTCAAGGTTTCCAAGGAAATTACGTGCATAGGCAGAGAATGTTTCTATATAGCGTCGTTGACCTTCGGCAAAGATAGTGTCGAAGGCAAGGCTCGATTTTCCAGAGCCAGAAAGCCCTGTGATGACTGTCAAGGATCCTCTTGGTATGATGACGTCTATATTTTTCAAATTGTGTACGCGAGCGCCATACACCTCTATACGCTGTTCCTGTGACATGTTGCTGTTTGAAATATAGTTATCCATTGTTGAGTTAGTTCTTGTTTGATGATTCTGTTGTTTCGTTATAACCTCGCAACAGGTTTACATCTGTTTTGATATTATATATTTTGCCATCGCTTCCTTTGGCTTTTACCAAGCAAAAATATACTCCTTCCTTTACATCTTGTCCATGAAATTTTCCGTTCCAGCCATCGTTTATGTTGGTCCATTCATAAAGTTTCTGCCCCCATCGGTTGAAGATATATGCATGAAATTCTACGATACTTTGATAACCGTCGCGTGCCTTGTATATGTCGTTGTGTCCATCGTCATTTGGCGAGAAGGCGTTAGGCATCTCAAGTTTGCTTTCGGCTATGGAAACTATGATTGGGGCACTTTCGTAAATTATAGTGTCGTTATCTTGTGTGAATACGGAATATAGAACTACTCGAAAAGAACCAGACGTGGTGAATGTGTAGTTTGTATCTTCTTCATAACGAATGAGATATGGCGTTTGACTCAATTCATTGTAAAATCTCCATTCATGATGGCTTTTCCAGTCGGTTGCATCAGTCGCAGTTACAGAAAATGATGCTTCTGCGGGTGCAGAACCGCTGTAGGTGTCCGTAAATTCTTCACCGTTTGGTGACTTTATGGAAACCTTTAGGATGAGCTTAGGATTCGTTTTGGATGAAGCCGTTGAAGCTGCCAAAGCGAATAGTATGAATGTTACTAAGAGTTTAATTTTCATTTCTTTTGCCATATCTTTGCAAAGTTAGTCCTTTTTTTTGTATTTTTGCAAGTGAATTGACAAAAAATACGTATATGAGATATTTCTTTAAATATATTATGCTATTGGTTGCACTCATGTTTTCTGCAATTTCCTGGGCAGGTGTCAAAGTGGGTGTGGTGTTGCCGCTTCATGATAAAGATGGTGATGGGCTGCGAATGGTGGAATACTATCGCGGAATACTAATGGCTGTTGATCAGTTGAAACATGAAGGCTATGATATTGTTGTTTCAACATGGAATGTGCCGCAAGACGGGGATATCTCAGTTGTTACAAATGACAAGAATGCAGCAAAGTGTGATCTTATATTTGGTCCGCTTTACACATCTCAAGTGAAAGAACTTGGCGATTTTTGTAAGAGCAAAAAGATAAAGCTTGTTATTCCTTTTTCTATAAGCAGTTGGGAGGTAACAAGGAATGATAATATCTTTCAGATTTACCAAACTCCTTATAATCAAACGCTATTGAATATCCGTGCATATAACGATAGATTTGCAAATGCACATACGGTATTGGTTGATTGCATGGATCAGAATGTGGAAAGCCGTAAAGGTGAGTTTACAAAGAAACTACGTGAGAATCTTGATGCAAAGAACACGAAATACAATATGACTTCGTTGGCATCGAATGATGATAGTTTTCAAAAGGCATTCAGCCATTCAGAGCCTAACGTGGTCGTCTTGAATAGTAGTCGTATGCCAGAGTTGAGCAAGGTTATAGCGCGTTTAGACAAGATAAAGGTAAAATATCCCAATATCGTTATCTCGCTATATGGCTATAATGAATGGTTTATGTATGTTCCATATCTAAATAAAGAACTGCATCGTTATGATGCCTATATTCCTACAAACTATTATTTTAATGCTGCAGCCGATAATACAATAGCGTTTGAAAAAGCATATAAGGGATGGTTTCATACAGAGATGCAGAACTCGTTGCCGCGTTTTGCAATCACAGGCTACGATCATGCAGAATATTTTATTCGTGGTATAAAGGCTTATGGCAAGAAATTTGTTGGAACAAAAAGCCAATCAAGTTATGCTCCTATTCAAACTCCATTGTTTTTTGAACGTGTAGGAGAGGGAGGATATGTTAACAAGGCGTTCCAGTTGATACATTATAAGAATAATGGTGGGTTGGAGTCGGTAAGATACTAATTAAATGATGAAAGATAAACTTATAGCTCTTTTGTTTGCTGCCATGCTTGCAATATCAGCAAAAGCGCAAGTGGGTGAACATAGAAACGAATTTAGCGTGGGCGTGACGGGCGGTTGTGTCCTTAGTAATGTAGGGTTTACTCCAACAGTAAATCAAACCCTTCACAATGGCGTTATCGGAGGATTTATGGCTCGCTATAAGAGTGAAAAATACTTCAGTACTATTTGCAGCATTCAAATGGAAGTGAACTATGCTCAAACGGGCTGGAAGGAAGAAATACTTGATGCTAATGATAAACCTGTTGTTAATAAGGTGACGAATATGCCTGAAGAGTATTCACGCACATTAAATTACATTCAGATTCCACTTTTAGCCCATCTTGCATGGGGAAGAGAATACAAAGGCCTTCAGTTCTTTGTGAATCTCGGTCCTCAGTTTGGTTATATGCTTAGCGAAAGTACATCATCTAACTTTGATTTTGCAACAAGGAATATGGATGACAGAACTAATCCTGTTGTGGCTCAAGACACCATGGCGGTAGAACATAAATTTGACTACGGAATAGCTGCAGGTGCGGGATTAGAATTCTCTTTGCCTAAACTTGGTCATTTTCAGGTTGAAGCAAGATACTACTATGGTCTTGCAAATATTTATGGCTCTACAAAGAGAGATTATTTCGCAAAATCCAATCGTGGAGATATCGTCATAAAAGCATCATATCTTTTTGACATTACAAGAACAAAGAAAATAAGTAGAAAGAAATAATGGAGTATGCACTCGTAACAGGTGGCTCACGTGGTATAGGAAAAGCCGTAGCCATAAAACTTGCCAGTATGGGATGGCCTGTCGTAATCAATTATCGCGGCAATACGCAGGCTGCCGAAGCAACAAAGAGTGAGATTGAAGCTTTGGGAGGAAGGGTCGAATTGTTACCTTTTGACTGTGGTAGTGAAAGTGCTATAGAGTCGGCTCTTGCATTATTTGAAGAGCAACATCCTGATGATTATATAGGTGTATTGGTAAATAATGCAGGAATACGTAAGGATAATCTTATGATATTTATGCAGAATGATGAATGGCATCAGGTTATGGATACCAGTTTGAATGCATTCTTTTATATTACTCGCCGTTTGTTGAAAAATATGCTGACTCATCGTCATGGAAGAATCATCAATATGACTTCACTCTCTGGCGTAAAGGGTATGCCTGGACAAACTAACTATAGTGCGGCTAAAGGAGCTATTATCTCAGCAACAAAGGCTTTGGCACAGGAAGTTGCTAAAAGGAAAGTAACCGTAAACGCTGTAGCACCAGGGTTTATAAGTACTGATATGACATCTGATCTTGATGAGAAAGAATTGTCAAAGCTCATCCCTCTTGGAAGATTTGGTAGGCCAGAAGAAGTGGCTAATGTTGTTGGTTTCTTGGCTTCTTCAGAAGCAGATTACATAACAGGACAATGTATTCAAGTTAACGGAGGCTTGTATTAAAAACAATTTGCTTGTAGAGTTGTAGAATAAAACATTAAGAAATTGGAAAGAAGAGTAGTTATAACAGGCATGGGCATTTGGTCGTGTCTTGGAACAAATAAAGAGCAAGTTAAAGAGGCTCTCTATGAGGGTCGTTGTGGAATAGGCGTAGAAAAAGCCAGAAGTGAATATGGCTATCAGTCATCATTAACAGGCATTGTTAAGCGCCCAGAACTGAAAGGTATTCTTTCCCGACGTGCTCGTGTAGGATTGCCTGAAGAGGGCGAGTATGCTTTCATGGCTGCGCGCGAAGCATTCGAACAGGCAGGTATTGATGATGGTTTCCTTAAAGAAAACGAAGTTGGAGTAATATTCGGTAACGACTCAACTGCAGAGTCCGTAATAGAGGCTGCTCGTATTATGGACGAGAAACACGATACTCAGATGCTTGGCTCTGGCTATATTTTCCAGAGCATGAATTCTACAGTTAACATGAATCTGAGTTCGATATTCCATCTTCGTGGTGTAAATTTTACAATCAGTTCAGCTTGTGCAAGTGGTAGTCATTCTATAGGAATGGGCTTTTTGCTTATAAAACAAGGTTTGCAAGACAGAGTTCTTGTTGGTGGTGCACAGGAAGTAAATTACTATAGTATGGCCACTTTTGATGCTCTTGGTGCTTTTTCAAAGCGAATGGAAGAGCCATTAAAAGCAAGTCGTCCCTTTGATCGTGATCGCGACGGCTTGATTCCAAGTGGTGGTGCTGCCGCCTTAGTGCTTGAAGATTACGAAAGTGCCGTAAAGCGTGGCGCAACAATATTAGCAGAAGTTGTTGGATATGGTTTCTCAAGCAATGGCGGTGGAATATCTCAGCCAAGTGATGATGGTAGTTTTATAGCTATGGAGCGTGCCCTCAAAATGGCAGATATGACAGCAGATGATGTTGATTATGTAAACGCTCACGCAACCTCAACTCAGCAAGGCGATATGTTTGAGGCAATAGCCTTAGACAGATTGTTCCGTGGCAAGCATGCACTTATCTCTTCAACAAAGGGTATGACAGGTCACGAATGTTGGATGGCTGGCGCATCAGAGATTGTTTATTCCATGCTGATGATGCAGAACAGCTTTGTTGCTCCGAATATCAATTTTGAAAATCCTGATGAGTATAGCAAAAATCTTAATCTTGCAACAACAACCGTCGATACAAATATTGATGTCATACTTAGCAATAGTTTTGGTTTTGGAGGTACTAATTCTGCACTCGTTGTGAAAAAGTTTAAAGAATAGGTTATGTATCTTTCAGACGAATTAAAAAAGAAATATACCAAGGAGCAGCTTTCTGCTCGTGATGCTCAGCGAATGGCTGAGTTTATAGCCTTTGGACCAATAGTCTTTGAAGTAAGTAGAATAATGCTGAAATGGGGCATTTTTGATTTACTTCGCGATAAACCAATGACTATTCAGGAAGTTGCTTATTCAACACGCCATAGTGAATATGCTATAAAATGCTTATTGGAAGCATCTCTTACTATAGGAACTGTAATAGTTGATGTTGAGACGAATAAATTTGAAATATCAAAAACGGGATGGTTTCTTGTTAATGATCATGCCACTCGTGTTAATATTGACTTTAATCATGATGTAAACTACAAAGGCATGTTTAACCTTGAAGAAGCCTTAGCTGAGGGAAGACCTGCAGGCTTGAGCACATTAGGTAACTGGCCTACGGTTTATGAAGGATTATCACAACTGCCTGAGGATGCACAAAAGAGTTGGTTTGCCTTTGATCATTTCTATAGCGATTCGTCATTTGACGAGGCTTTACAGATAGTTTTTGCTCATAAGCCTAAAACTTTACTTGATGTAGGTGGCAACACCGGGCGTTGGGCTATGCAATGCGTGAACCATGATGATGAGGTAAATGTAACCATTATGGATCTTGCTCAGCAGTTGAAGCTTATGCAGCGAGCTGTTGAAGGAACACCTAATGCTTCTCGAATAAATGGTTTTGCAACAGACATGTTGGATGAAAGCAATCAGTTCCCAACAGATAAGCACTACGATGCTATATGGATGAGCCAGTTCCTTGATTGCTTCTCGTTGACTCAGATAGAAAGTATATTGGTTAGAGCGGCAAAGATAATGGATGAAAATACTACTTTATTCATTATGGAAACGCTTTGGGATCGTCAGAAATATGAGCCTGCAGCCTTCTGCCTTACGCAGATAAGTCTTTATTTCACTTGTATTGCTAATGGTAACAGCAAGATGTATCATAGCGAGGACCTTATAAGAGCAATAGAAAAAGCAGGCTTGAAGGTAAAGAATATACACGATAATCTTGGACAAGGACATAGCATTTTAGAAGTAACAAAACAATAGAAATAAATTATAGTTAAATATGAATAGAACAGAAATTGAAGAGAAGGTACGTAATTTTTTGATTGACGACCTTGAAATTGATGAAGAAAAGATTGCTCCAGAGGCACTTCTTAAAGATGATTTAGGTATTGATTCTCTTGACTTTGTTGATATTGTTGTCATTGTAGAAAAGAACTTTGGTTTTAAGATTAAGCCAGAGGAGATGGCTGGTGTTAAGACATTAAGCCAGTTCTGCGATTATATTGAAAGCAAGGTTAACGCATAATAGCCTACGAAAAAAGGAAAACTATATGACAGAAGGTAAGAAACAAGAGTGGAAGGGAAGAACAGCCGGCGCTGACTGGATGCATCGCGCATCAATATTCATCGTGCGGTTTATTCCGTTACCTCTTGTATATACCTTTGTCAGCGTATTTGTTATTCCTTGGTGCATGCTGTTCAATCATAAAGGGTATTTAGCAATATGGTTTTTCATGCGTAAACGCATGAAGTATTCAAGAATAAAGTCTTTTTGGATGACATATATAAACCATTGTCGCTTTGCCGAAATAATTATCGACCGTTTCTATATATATAGTGGTGGACGATTTAACTTTGATATACCTGAAAGTGATATATATAAGAAACATGCACAAGATGCTGCAGGCTTTGTGATTTTGTCTGCACATGTGGGCAATTATGAGATTGCTGGATACGAACTTGTTGCCGAAAGAAAAAAGTTTAATGCTTTGGTTTATGCTAATGAGGCACAGGTTGTTATGAATAACAGACAGAGATTGTTTGCAGGGAATAATCTCAATATGATACTTGTTCGTGATGACATGAGTCACTTGTTTGAGATTAATAATGCGTTGGCATGTGGCGAAAGTGTGAGTATTCCTGCTGATAGAGTTTTCGGTAGTCCGAGAACAGTATCTGTTTCATTTATGGGAAGAAAATCAGAACTGCCATTAGGTCCATTTGCTATTGCAGCGCAAAGAGAGTTATCTGTCTTGTCTATTCATGTTATAAAGACTGGCGTATATCATTACGCTGTTAGTATTCGAGAGCTAAGTCAAGGAGAAGGTAGTATTAAACAGCGTGCAGCTCATATTGCCAAAGAATATGCAGCTCATCTTGAAGCTGTTGTAAGAGGACATCCTGAGCAATGGTTTAATTACTTTGATTTCTTTAATGAAAATGGACATACAGAAAACTCGTGAATTACTACCTCAGCAATCACCATTCATAATGATTGATTGTTTAACGAAATTTGATGAAAAAATCACCGAGACAAGTTTTGAGGTGCGTAATGACAATATCTTTGTTGAAAATGGCAAATTAAATGCGTGTGCCCTTGCTGAGAATATTGCTCAAACTTGTGCAGCTCGTTTAGGGTATGTGAATAAATATATCCTTAAGAAGGATGTTCAGATAGGGTTTATTGGTGCAATAAAGAATCTTAGTGTTGTCGAAACTCCATCTGTGGGTGATATTTTGACAACTCGAATAGAGGTACTACAAGATATTATGGGTGTGACACTTGTTGACGCGCAGATAGTATGTAATAACAAAGTGATAGTAAAGGCTCAGATGAAGATTGCTATTGCAGAAAAAAATATGTGATGAAGACTCTAAAGGCAAGTAAGACTTTTGAAGTTCGATTTAGCGAGGTTGACTCTATGCGCATCGTATGGCATGGCTCTTATCCTCTATATTTTGAAGATGCTCGTGAGGCATTTGGTAAGAAATATGGGTTGGAGTATATGACTATGCTTCATAACAATTTTACAGCGCCGCTTGTTGATTTAAGTTTTCATTACCACAAGCCTTTGCTTTATGGTATGACACCTCGCATAGATATTGTATATCATCCCACAGAAGCTGCCAAACTGAAGTTCTCTTACGAGATTCATGATGGTGTTACCGATGAACTTCTTGCAACGGGCGAATCGACGCAGGTTTTCCTTAATGCCGAAACAAACGAACTGATGTGGGAGAATCCTGCATACATTGAGGAATGGAAGAAGAAATGGTTAGATGATTAGAGTAGTAGCACATAATATTATATCACCTTTAGGAAAGAACAGCATTGAAAACTATAATGCTGTTAAGCAAGGTGTGTCTTCTTTGAAACGCTATGAGGGCAAGTATAATATTCCAGAACCATTTTGTGCTTCACTTTTTGAGGAAGAGTCTGATTTTCAGGAACTTGCCATTTCATCAATAGACGATGCTACAAAATCACTCGATTTCAGCGGTAAGCAGATTCTGCTTGTTATCAGTACTGTTAAAGGGAATATTGATGATGAGGACTATGCCTCTCGTTTACGCAACAACCTTGCTGACAAATGGCAGACAGAAGTAAAGGTCATTGTTGTAAGTAATGCCTGCACATCAGGTGTTTGTGCTCAGATAGTAGCTGCAAGAGCTTTGGAAGTGCAAAGCGAAAGCAATAGTTTTGATTATGCTATTGTCGTTGGTATTGAGGTTATGAATAAGTTTATTGTTTCAGGCTTTCAAAGTCTTAAAGCTGTGAGTGATGAAGCCTGCAGACCTTTCGACATAGAGCGTATTGGTATGAATCCTGGTGAGGCAGTTGCCACAATGGTGTTACAGAATGTTGCAGATGCAAAGCCAAAAGACTGGATTTATCAAGCGGGTGAGATGGCTAACGACGGTTACCACATTTCAAGTCCGTCGCCTGTTGCTAAGGGTGCAAGTAGGGTGCTGACAAGTGTTCTTGAAAAAATAAACAAACAAGATATTGTGTTGGTGAATGCTCATGGTACTGCCACTTTATATAATGATGAGATGGAGGCTAAAGCCATTTCTCAGGCTGGTCTTGCTGATATCCCTGTAAACTCATATAAAGGTTATGTGGGTCATACTATGGGTGCAGCTGGCGTACTTGAAACCATTATTACTATGCTTTCAATAGACGATGGCGTAATTCTTGCAACCAAAGGCTATGATGAGCAAGGCACATCGCTTAAATTGAATATTTCAAACGATAATCGCAATCTGGTAGATACAGAGAAAAAGACCTGTTTTATAAAGATGATCTCAGGTTTTGGTGGCATTAATGCAGCTATAGCTTATTCTCATAAACCTGTAAACAGAACAGTGGTAATAGACGAATGTCAAAAGATAAAGACCGTCGATATAGATAAGGCTAATTGTCCGTCTTTGAAGGAAGTTTATAAAGCAAGAATAGGCGACTACCCAAAGTTCTATAAGATGGATGTTCTGTCGCAGTTGGGATTTGTTGCAAGCGAGCTATTGTTGAAGGAAGAAACCGAAGATGACGATTGTGCTATTGTTCTTTTCGGACAGTCAGGCTCAAAGGTAGTTGATGAACTGTATCGTGCTACAATTCATGCCGACAACTACTTCCCAAGTCCCAGTCTGTTCGTCTATACCTTGCCAAATATTGTATGTGGCGAAATAGCTTTGCGACATAATTTTCATGGTGAAACACTCTATATACAGATGCCTGAAAAAGATGAAGAGCTGATGATGCATATCGTGAAGGGAAGTATGCTCTTCGGAAAAATGTGCCATTCTATTGTGGGGTGGATAAATGCAGAATCAGAAACAGAATATGAATGTAAATTAAATATATATAAGCAATAATGGAATTAAAAGAAGAACTCAAAAACAAGGTAATAGAAGCTTTGAATCTTGATGATTTAACAGCTGCAGATATTGAGGACAATGCGCCTTTATTTGGCAACGATGGTCTGGGACTTGATAGTATCGATGCCTTGGAACTTATTGTCATGCTTGAGAAAAGCTATGGAATAAAAATAAAAGATCCAAAAGCAGGTAAGGATATATTTAAAAGTATCTCTACTATAGCTGATTATATAACAGAGAACCGTGCGAAATAAAGTTGTAATCACAGGAATGGGCGTTCTTTCGGCTATTGGAAACAATGTCGAAGAAAACCTTGTATCACTACAGCAGAATTGTAGTGGTATAGCCCCTGTAAACTATCTGAACACTTCACATAAGGAGTTTCTTGTTGGTGAGGTGAAAATGAGCAACGATGAAATGCGTAGTAAACTGGCTATTGATGAAGATGATTTGACATCACGCAGCGAGCTACTTGGCATTTGGGCTGCTCGTGAAGCAATTGAGGAAGCATTTGGTGAACCGAAAGCTCTTGCTCAGCAGCGTTGCGCCCTTGTTAATGGCACTACTGTTGCAGGCATGGATATTACAGAGAAAGCCTATCCTGATAAACTTACAGCTGAAATACTTGATAACCACGATTGTGGAGGTTGCACGGAGAAGATAGCAAAATACTTTAAAAAAAGTGATGGTAGCGCATTATTTAACCAGAAGATAACTCTGTCAACGGCTTGTTCTTCAGCATTAAATGCCATCATACGTGGTGCAAGAATGGTTGATGCTGGTGATGTAGATGTTGCTGTATGTGGTGGTACTGAGGCATTGAGCATTTTTCATCTTAATGGCTTCAAGTCGTTGATGATTCTTGATGATGAGCGTTGCCGTCCCTTCGACAGTGAGCGTAAAGGACTTAACTTAGGCGAGGGTGCAGCATATATTGTTGTTGAAACAGAAGAACATGCTTTGACTCGTGGCGCTAAGATACTTGCAACTTTCTCAGGTGCAGGCAATGCGTGTGATGCTTTTCATTCAACAGCTTCAAGCGAAAATGGCGAAGGGGCCTTCCGTGCTATGGCTTTTGCGCTTACCGAAGCACATGTCGCAGCACAAGATATTCAGTATATTAATGCGCATGGCACGGGAACTATAAATAATGATAGTTCAGAAAGCTATGCTATCAAACGTGTGTTTCACGACAGAACGCCTTTGTTTTCATCAACCAAAGCGTTTACAGGACATGCGACAAGTGCAGCTGGTGCTATTGAAACTGTGTTCTCAGTTTTATCTCTCACAAATAACTTTATTCCACAAAACCTTGGTTGGCAAAGCCCATGTGAAAAATGCTTTGAGCCATATATTGGAGGAGAACACCCCGAAATACATAATGTAATGTGTAACTCTTTTGCCTTTGGAGGTAATGATTCTTCAATAATTATTTCTTCATATAACAAAGAAAAGGCATATAAGAGCAATATAGACGCATTATACGAGGAATATAGAGAAATAGAATTGCAGGGAGGGAAAATTCGATTGCCTAAACGTGTTAAACTGTTTCATGTTACAGAGGCTGTTGAAGACTGTGAGATGAGGAACTATATCTCTCCTATGAAAACCCGCCGTTATAGCCACATGCTAAAACGTGCGTTGGCTACAGCTTTAAAATGCTGTAGTGATAGCGGTATTTGTGTCCCAGACGCAATCATAAACGCTACATCGCTTGGAAACATACAAGATAGTGTGAAAATTATGAAGCAGCTGAAGAATGAGGGTGAAGATGCAATGTATCCCGCTCTTTTCACACTCTCTACACATAATTCTGCGGCTACGTTATTAGCTATGGAACTTCATTGCCATGGGTATAATACCACCTATTCACATCGTGCTCAATCGTTGCAGCAAGCTGTTGATGATGCATGCGAACAGTTGCTCTCAGGTAGAGCTATGAATGTGCTTGTTACATTGAATGATGAAGCAACAGAAGAGTATAACGAAAGCTTGAACAAAGAGCATTATTCTCCTGATTACAAGACAGATGTCTCTGCTGCTTATATGTTTACTTTAGAAGTTTAAATTAAAACTGCATGATTTATAAACTGCTTTTGATATCGGTTATTCAATGCCTTCTTCTTTGTGGGGGACAGGTGCTATTGAAGTTTGCCTTGAAAGCAATGGGCAATTTTTCGTGGAGCATTAACTTCATTCTTCATCAACTAACAAATTGGTGGTGGCTCGGCTGTGGAATATGCTATGCGCTGGCAACTGTTCTTTGGATGTATATAATCAAGAACTTTCCATTTTCTATGGCTTACCCCATGATATCATTAAGCTATGTTTTTGGCATGTTGGCTGCGATGTTTATATTTCACGAAACAATACCTCTTACTCGCTGGGTAGGTGTTGCTCTTATAATCTTAGGATGTATCTTTGTTGCAAAATAAAAACTGTATGAACGCAAAAAAGTATAAATATATTATATTGTTTTTCTTGCTGATGGTGAGTCATTGTGTTATGGCTCAGCAACTAAAAAAGATGTCGCCTGCTAAGGCAAAGTCAATGATATCTACAATAGTGCAGCGCTCAAAAGCCATCGTTGTGATGACAGCTGATTTCGTGCAGAAAAGCAATTTCTCCTTTATGGACGAACCCGTGGTTAGCTATGGTTCTATGACTTTCAATGCTCCGTCAAAGCTTGAGTGGCTGTATAGCAAGCCTTATAAATATGCTATCACAATAGATGATAGTAAGGTTACAACAAAATCGGGTAAACATGTGTCAACATTAGATCTCTCAGCAAATAGAATATTCAAGAGTATTTCTAAAATGGCTTTTAGCAGTATTAATGGAGAAAGCTTCGCCAATAGTCGCGATTTCAATGTCACTATGTACACTCGTGGCAAATATTGGGTTGGTATACTTGTTCCTCGTTCAGAAACTATGAAGAAGCGGTTGAAAAAAGTTATGATAGAATATAACCCCGCTATTCATAATATTCAGAAGATAGACATGATACAATCAAATGGCGATAATATTGCTATTGAATTTAAAAACATTAAAGCATCTTCCAGAAAGAATATCAAATGAAATTATTGAGAACGATGTTTATACCATTGGGAAAGCCGAATATTGATAACGCTGAATATTCTATTTCCCTGCGCCCTGATAGCAGTCATGTGATTTATCAGGCACACTTTCCTGGTAGCCCTGTAACGCCTGGCGTGTGTATCATCAAGGTGATAGGCGAAATAATAGAAGAGTATTTCTCTTTGGATATAGAACTTCAGAAGGTGAAGAATCTAAAATTCATTGTCCCTGTAATACCAACAAAAGATACAGAGATTAATGTTGTTTTCTCGCAACTTGAAATTGACGAAGATGTGGTATGCGCACGTGGAACAATAGAAAA
>DGRY01000180.1 GCA_002391185.1 Prevotella sp. UBA4376 | reverse complement strand
TCGAGTCTCCTCCTCTTCACCATTACGATTATAGATTTTTTTTATGCGGCAATAGCTCAGTTGGTAGAGCACGACCTTGCCAAGGTCGGGGTCGCGAGTTCGAGTCTCGTTTGCCGCTCTTTTTATTAGGAGAAACATACCATTCAATGAATTTATATTTACGTTATTTTGATAGAGAAGCATTGGTTCAAAATGTTGATCAGGCTATTGATTTCTTGGCTTCTATTCCCGAAATTGGAATGAACGAAGATCTCGAGGCTGATATTCGTGACTATGTAGCCAGTGATGTTTATTATCCAAAGCGCTATAAAGTTCGTCAGCGTGTGTATTTCATTATTATAAAGACTACTGCAGAGACAATGATGGATTTCAAGCAGAAAAAGGCTGTTCGTCCTGTTCCTGCAATGGAGAAGCAGAATATTGCTGCTTCAACAGTTACACGTTTGACAGAGCAGGTGCCAGGCTGGTATGAAGGTGAGCTTGATTTCAAGCGTGTTGTATTGATTCCTTCTACAGGTAAGCACGAATATCGTGACACTCATTTTGCTGTGCAGTGCAAGGCTAACTCTGGTCAGGATTGCTACAATCGTATTGTTGAGCATTTGCGTGGTCGTGTTGATAGCCGTTCGCAGTTCCCATCAGCAAAGGGAAAGAATTTCCATTTCCGCTATCTTGGAATGTGGAAGTAGTTTCAATAGTGTTTAATCTCAATGCCATATCAGTATGAATAAGGTAATGTTAATTGGTAACGTTGGAAAAGATCCTGATGTTAGATATTACGATGCCGATCAGGCTGTTGCTCAATTTCCACTTGCAACAACAGAGCGTGGTTACACTCTTCAAAATGGTACTCGGGTTCCTGATCATACAGACTGGCATAACATTATTGTGTATCGCAATCTTGCCAAGATAGTTGAAAAATATGTGCGCAAGGGCGATCGTATATGTGTTGAGGGTCGTATTCGCTATCGTAGTTACGATGACAAGAAAGGTGTTCGCCATTATGTAACCGAGATATTGGTTGAAAATATGGAAATGCTTTCAAACCGACCTCAGCCTACGGAAACTAATGTAGCCCAGCAGCCAACGGCTCAACCTGTTCAGCAGGAGAATGCCGGTGAGCCTGAGAATGAGGCTTTGCCATTTTAAAAACTTTTGAGAATTGATTTTCGATTTATCATATTTGAATACGCTTGTTGAGTTTCATAATGTAACTCCAGGCATTGTTGTAGCAGCCATTTTGGCTGCTATGTTGATTTTTATGTCAGGCTTTGCCAGTGGCTCTGAGATAGCTTTCTTTAGTCTCACGCCAAGTGATATTGATAGTCTTGATCCCGAGCACTACAAAGCTGATAAGAACATAGAAATTCTTCGCGATGATTCCGAGCGCACTTTAGCAACGATTCTTGTCACTAACAATTTTGTCAACGTGACGATAATCATGCTTTTCAACTATATTTTTAGTTCACTCATCACTTTCAAGGCAGAATGGTTTGAGATTTTGTGTGTAACGATTCTGCTCACATTCCTTCTTCTTCTTTTTGGCGAGATAATGCCAAAAGTGTATTGCAGGCAGAATGCGCTTGCTTTTTGTAGAAGATCGGCTCATGCTATCATGGTATTGCGTAAGCTATTTTGGCCAATAGAAAATATTCTTCTTCGGAGTGGTGATATTGCAGAAAAGGCTGTACGCAAGGAGAACCGACAACTCACTGCCGATGATCTTGAACAAGCTCTTGAACTCACCGACAAGAATGAAATAAAGGACGAGAAGAGTATGCTTCAAGGCATTATTCGCTTTGGAGATGAAACCGCCAAGGAGGTGATGACTTCACGCCAGGATATTGTTGATCTTGACATCAAGAGCAGCTATTCTGATGTGTTGAAGTGTATTGTTGAAAACAACTATAGTCGTATTCCTGTTTATCAAGATAATACCGACAATATTCGTGGTATTCTTTATATCAAGGATCTTTTGCCTCATCTCTCTAAATCAGCAACATTCCGTTGGCAAAGTCTTATCCGTCCGCCTTATTTTGTGCCCGAGACAAAGAAGATCGATGACTTGCTGCGTGAGTTTCAAGAGAACAAGGTGCACATTGCCATTGTTGTTGATGAGTTTGGTGGCACGAGCGGAATTGTTACTCTTGAGGATATTCTTGAAGAGATTGTTGGTGAAATCAATGATGAATACGACGAAGAGGAGAAGTATTATTCAAAGCTGAACTATAATACCTTTGTCTTCGAAGGTAAAACATTGCTTACCGACCTGTGCAGAATTCTTCAGGTTGATGAGGAGGAATTCTCTGATGTAGAGGGCGATGCTGACTCGTTGGCTGGTCTTTTGCTCGAGATGAAGGGCGATTTCCTTAGTGTTCACGAACGGATAGATTATAAGCACTACACCTTTGAGATTCTTGAGATTGAGGAACGTCGTATAAGTAAAGTAAAGATAACTATTCATCCTCTGTCAAAAGATAAGTAGTAGTTATATATTTAACCTCCATATATCAGTTATGTCGTTATTGTCTATAGAGAACCTTGACCACGATGTACGTTTGGGATTGTGGAAGATGGATGAAGTGTGCGAAGACGATTTTCTTTGCATCAAGGGCATGGCTGATGTTATTCCTGATATTGTGTCTAATTATCGCAGCGCAAGCCGCAGGCATGAGAAGTTGTGCATCTATGCGCTTCTTTTTGCCATGACTGGCGATAGCTTGTTGAGAATTGGGCACGAGGCATCGGGAAAACCATTTATTGATGGTATGAATATAAGTATTACTCATACCAAAGGTTATGCAGCATTGATTCTTTCTCAAACACATAATGTTGCTGTGGATATTGAATATTGCAGTAATAGGGTAGAGCGCATTGTAGAGCGCTTTATTCGTGCCGACGAGTCAATGAATGGGGTAGAGCAGCATCTTATTAACTGGAGTGCAAAAGAAACGATGTATAAGTTTTTTTCAGAGGAAGATCTTCAGTATTTTGATATGCGTGTGCATCCTTTTGATGTAGCAGCCGATGGCGAGTTGCTTGTTGACAATCTCAAACTTTCTTCATCTCAGTTTGATGAGCGAGAGCATTCTTCATCTCAGTTTGATGGGCGAGAGCCGGCAACCATTTCAAAAGCCTTACGTGTATTCTATCGGTTGAATGAAGATTATGTGATTACTTATGCTTTTTAGAGGTTAGCTTTTTTCTAGTTTTTCTAGATATTCTAGAAACTCTAGAAATTCTAGAAGTTCTAGGTATTCTAGAAAATCTAGCATTTTAGGCTTCAATAAAATAATAAATAAGGGATAGACATTAGCCTATCCCTTTTATTGTGATGTGGAGTTGCTCCCACATGCTGTTTTCTTAAATTGTGGATTAGCCCTCGATAGCAGCTACACCAGGAAGAGTCTTACCCTCGATAGCCTCGAGAAGAGCACCACCACCTGTAGAGATGTAAGAAACTTTATCAGCGAGACCGAACTTGTTTACACAAGCTACAGAGTCACCACCACCGATGAGTGAGAATGCACCCTCTGCTGTTGCTGCAGCGATAGCATCGCCGATAGCCTTTGAACCAACAGCGAAGTCGTCGCACTCGAATACACCTGCAGGACCGTTCCAAAGAATAGTCTTAGCACCCTTGATAGCCTCTGCAAATGCCTTCTGGCTGTCAGGACCTGCGTCAACACCCTCGAAACCAGCAGGAACAGCTGTTGCTGGGCAAACAATCTTCTCTGCACCTTCCTTAACGCTCATAGTACCGAAATCAAGACCGTTGGTAGCAACACAGTCAGAACCAAGGATAAGCTCTACACCGTTCTTCTTTGCCAACTCTTCTACACCAAGAGCTACATCAAGCTTGTCGAGCTCTACGATAGAATCACCAATCTCACCGTTGTGAGCCTTAGCGAATGTGTATGTCATACCACCGCAAAGGATGAGCTTGTCAACCTTGCCGAGGAGGTTCTCAATGATACCGATCTTTGAAGATACCTTTGAACCACCCATGATAGCTACGAATGGACGCTTGATGTTACCAAGAACTGCATCAACAGCCTTTACTTCCTTCTCCATCAAGTAACCGAGCATCTTGTGGTCAGCATCGAAAGAGTCAGCGATAACTGCTGTAGAAGCGTGCTTGCGGTGAGCTGTACCGAATGCATCGTTAACATATACATCAGCGTAAGAAGCCAACTTAGCAGCAAACTTCTTCTGGCTTTCTTTCATAGCCTTCTTTGCCTCGTCATACTCAGGTGTGCCCTTTTCAACATCTACTGGCTTACCCTCTTCCTCTGGATAGTAACGAAGGTTCTCCAAAAGCAGAGCCTCACCACCCTTGAGAGCAGCAACCTCAGCGTCTGCGTTACCTGCATCCTTAGCAAACTTAACCTCAACACCAAGAGCCTCAGAAACCTTCTTCACAATCTGTGAAAGTGAAAGAGCTGGCTTAACCTTACCCTTTGGCTTGCCCATGTGGCTCATCATGATAAGAGCACCACCGTCAGCGAGCACCTTCTTCAGTGTAGGAAGAGCGCCACGGATACGAGTGTCGTCAGTTACATTACCATTCTCATCCAATGGAACATTGAAGTCCACGCGAACAATTGCCTTGTGACCGGCAAAGTTGAATTGATCGATTTTCATTTTTACCTTAGTTATTTTAATTAAAGATTTATCTTCTTTTCATTTTCGCTCATCATCGATGAAACATCGATTTTTGCATCGCAAAGATACGTAAAGTTGTGAGCAGAACAAAAGAAATTATTCTTTTTTATGCCGAAACGAAGTAACTTCGCACCTTGCAGCGCAAAGATAACAAAAAATGCTGAAAATCAAGAACGGCAATTTAAGAATTTACCTTTTTTGTGTTCTCTAACTTTCATTATGCAACATGGAGTTTGCAAAGACAGTAATTTCAATCTTCAATCTTCAATAGCGTAGCGCCATGTGATGGGTCTAAAACATATTCCAAGTAGTGCGTAACACCTGGAACTCAGTACGACGGTTCAGTTGGTTGCAAATATCCTGATTGCTTGTATCCTGTTTTTGTATAAAATCTTCTGTGAGCGCATCACCAACTTTTAGCCAAGGGTATTTTTCGGCTACTTTCTTGTTTATAGTCTTAGGTCTTTGTTTTCCGTAGCCCACAGGGGTTAGTCTTTGCTTGTCAATACCTTTTGCAATGAGATAGCTTACCACAGCTTCGGCTCTTTTTTGTGAAAGCTGTTGGTTGTAGGCTGCATTTCCTCGATAGTCGCAATGGGCTGCAAGCTCTATGGTTACGTGTGGATTCTCGTTTAGCAATGTAACCAGTTGGTCGAGAGCTTGCGTTGATTCTGGTCGAAGGGTAGCCTTGTTAAAATCGTAAAAGATATTATCAATGAGCACAGGAGCAGAAATTGATGCTAAGGGGAATTGCAACACGTGTTCCTTGGAGTCGGTCACCTTGGTGGTGGTGAGTTCTTCCTTGTGGTTTAGATGTCCCTTGCAGGTGGCAAGCATAATATAGCTCACACCAGGTTCTACTTTGTAGGTAAACGAACCGTCGCTCTTTACGCTCAGGTGCTGGTTAGTACCATCGTTGCCCACGATATACACTTGTGCTGAAGGCAGTTCGTAACCATCCATCTCATATACCCATCCTTTTATAGTTTGCACTATTTCTGGATTTTCAAACGAATATATATGGTCGTAGCCTCGTGCATCGTTTCGGTTTGATGAGAAAAATCCTCGGTTGTAAACTCCATCGAAGGTCATACCGAAATCATCTGCCATAGAGTTGAGTGGATAGCCCGGGTGCTCTACGTGCATTTTCTCATCGTTGCCTTTTTTGTAAATAAATATATCGAGACCACCCATACCAGCATGCCCATCGCTCGAGAAATACAGATCGCCGTTTGGTCGCACGGTGGGGAATGTTTCGTTGCCCGGTGTGTTCACCTCTGCTCCCATGTTTTCTATGCCCGCAATACCGTTGCTTGTGAGCATTGCTCGCCAAATGTCGAGTCCGCCAAAGCCTCCTGGCATGTCGCTAACAAAATATAGCCATTTGCCGTCGGGGCTCACAGCAGGGTGTGCAAAGCACGATAGTGTGTCTTTTAAAATAGCAAGCTCGGTGGGCTTTGCCCATGCAGCATCGCTACGACTGCTGGTCATAATCTTTGCAAGTCGTGGATATTGTGGGTCGGTGGCGCATTGTGTGAGATACATAGTGTGTTGGTCGGGCGAGAAACAGCATGCTCCTTCATCAAAATCGCTGTTCAGTCCGCCATTCACCACCTCGGGGCGCTGCCATTGTCCTCGCTCGTTCTTCATAGCCACGAATATGTCGCCAGTCTTGGTGCCTGTTATTCCGCTTAGTTCGCTGCCCGAAGCCTCGTTGCGTGTTGATGTGAAATACAGCTGGTCGCTATTGTCGCCAAAGAGCATAGGCGAATAATCGGCTCTGTGCGAATTAAAAATGTTCATTCGCTTCACAGAGTATCTGCTTCCTTCCTTCTTCCATTTTGCCGCATTCTGTGCCGAGATAAGGCCATTTCTTACCAATGTGTCGTTGGGCATAGAGTCTTGCAATGTCACAAACATCTTCTCGGCATCCTTGTATTTGCCTTGTTTAAGCAGTTGTCGGGCATAGTTGAGCATGTCGTTCTTATCGGCTTTGCCATATCTCACAGCGTTGGCATAGGCAGCCGCAGCTCTCACACTTTGGTTTATCTTTGCATAACAACGAGCTTGTTTCAGAGCTATTTCGCCGCGTTTGCTGCGTTCTTTAGCAGGAATCATCCTGAAAGCCTTTTTGTATTGGTTGCCTGCATCGTAGTATTCGCCCACGGCAAGATACTCCTCAGCTTTCTTCAGTGTGTGAACCACACCGCACGAGCTGAGAATAAAAACCAATAATATGTAAAAACAAACCTTTCTCATAGAAAGAATGTTGAATGTTGAACGTTGAATGTTGAATGTTGAATGTTAAATGTTGAATGTTGAACGTTAAAGCGCTTTGCGCTTCTTAACTCCTAACTTCTAACTTCTAACTTCTAACTCCTTGGTATTCTAAACTTGCAGCCTTCTTTCCAATTGCTGCATCCGTAGGCAGTTTTTCCCTTGATAATAGTTCCCTTACCGCATATTGGGCACACCTTGCCAATGATACTGTCGTCGGCAGGCAAACTATCAGCAGCAGTCTTCTTTGTTGCAGCCTTTTTTGTTGTAGCCTTCTTCTTCGTGGCAGTTTTCTTTTTCTTTGTGTCGTCTTCTGTTATAAGGGTTATGCGACGGTTGGTGTTGTCGCAAAGCACCTGGTTCACAATCTGCATAATCTGCTCTTTCAGTTCGGCAATGAATTGTGCAGGATCGTATTTGTGGTGCTCAATATCGCGCAGTTTTTTCTCCCATATACCAGTGAGTTCGCAGCTTGTGAGCAGTTTTTCGTGAATAAGTCCAATAAGCTCTATACCCGTGGCTGTGGCAACAAGGCGCTTGCGCTCACGACGTATGTAGTGGCGCTTAAAGAGAGTTTCTATAATTCCAGCACGCGATGATGGACGACCTATACCGTTTTCCTTCAATGCTGCACGCAGTTCATCGTCTTCAACAAACTTTCCTGCTGTTTCCATTGCTCTCAGCAGCGAAGCCTCGTTGTAGTAGGGTGGTGGAGTTGTTTGCTTCTCGGTGAGTGTAGGTATGTGTTCACCCTTTTCACCTTTCACGAATGTAGGCAGAATATCAGAATTGCCGTTCTCGTCGTTCTTGGCAGCACCTTCTTCCTCTTCTTCCTTCTCGTTGCCAGTTTGTCCATACACAGCATGCCATCCTGGGTCGAGAATCTCTTTACCTGTGGTTTTAAATTCAACAGGCTTTTCGTCCTTTGGAGCATCCTCTGCAGGTTTCACCTCGCCCAGCACGGTGGTTGTTGAGTAGATACAATCGGGATAAAACGCGCTGATAAATCTTTTCGCAATAAGGTCGTACACGTTTTGTTCCATCTGTGTTAGTCCCTGTGCGGGCACGCCAGTAGGTATGATGGCATGGTGATCGGTAACCTTACTTGTGTCAAAGAATCGTTTGCTCTTAGGTAGCTTAGGTGCTATTTTCGCAAGATTCTTTATCGGCTCCATGTAAATCTCCTGACTGTTTATTTTGCTTTTGCACAAACCATTGAGAATGGTTCCACACTTGGGGTAGATATCGTCTGAAAGATACTGTGTGTCAACACGAGGATAGGTTGTGAGCTTCTTCTCATAGAGCCCCTGAATAAGGTTCAGAGTCATCTCTGCCGAATAGCTAAACTTGCGGTTGCAGTCCACCTGCAACGATGTAAGGTCGTAAAGCTGCTTTGGCTGTTCCTTGCCCTTTTTCTTTGTTACGCTTGTAATCTCAAAGGGTTTGCCTGCTATGGTAGAGAACGCTTTTTCGCCTTCCTCCTTTGAAGTGAATTTGCCCGATGTGGCTGTGAACGTGGTGTTGCGGTATATTGTAGCCAGCACCCAATAAGGTTCGGGTTTAAAGTTGTCAATCTCCAGTTGTCGGTTCACAATGAGTGCCAGCGTAGGCGTCTGCACACGTCCAATGGATAGCACCTGTCTGTTCTGTCCATATTTCAGGGTGTACAGTCGTGTAGCATTCATACCAAGGAGCCAGTCGCCAATGGCACGGCTCAGTCCGGCAAGATAAAGCGATTGATATTCATCTTGATCTTTCAGCGAGTTAAATCCCTCACGTATGGCTTCATCGGTCATCGACGAAATCCACAGGCGTTTTACAGGACATTTCACTCCCGCCTTCTGCATCACCCATCTCTGAATCAGCTCACCCTCTTGCCCGGCATCACCGCAGTTCACAATCTCATCAGCATTCTTATATAACTGTTCAATGGTGGCAAACTGTCGTTTAATACCCTCGTCGTTGATGAGTCTAATGCCAAAGCGAGGTGGAATCATTGGCAAAGCAGCTAAGCTCCAATGTTTCCAGTTTTCACTATAATCGTTAGGTTCTTTGAGTTCACACAGATGACCAAAGGTCCATGTCACTTGATAGCCATTACCCTCGATGTATCCATCCTTTCGGGTAGTGGCTCCAAGCACATGAGCAATATCTTGTGCAACACTTGGTTTCTCGGCTACGCAAACTATCATTTTTTCTTTTCGAATATTCGTTTTAAAGTTTTGTCCTACAAAGATAGGTAATAATTACGAATTACGAATTACGAGTTACAAATTATTTAATTACGAATTTGGAACCGAAGGTCACTGACCGAGTGGATGCTGTCGACGAAGTCGGTTCATCCGAATAAACGAGGGAAGTAATTTGGACGCCTTGCTGGCTGTTCCCGATAGGGAGGAAGTTCCTTTGACTAACGGGAATAAATATTTAATAGTGGATAATGAGATGTAATGTTATTTTGCTTACGCAGACGCGAATTATCAAAAATTAATCGCAAGTTTATTTTTTATCAAGACGAGTTGATGAGAGTTTTACTCGAATAATTACAGGACGAGTTGATGAGAACTCTGTTCGAATAATTTTAGAATTGGGCTTATGCCTTTGCGTAATCTGATAATTCTTATGAATTCAAATAGAATTTAAAGAACCTCAAGGGCGTAAGCCTAAATTCTCTAATTCTCAAATTCTTGATAATATTTTAGAGTAAGCATTCACTTACGAAAGTTTAGTCAAAGAAAAATAATTTTCGAAAAATTTACGTCAATTTTCGGAAATTACACGTTAAGCGAAGCGCAATAAGAATTATGAATTTGGAACCGAAGGTCACTGACTGAGTAGATGTTGTCGGCTTGCTGGTGCAAGCGTAAGACGAAAGAGATAATTATTTGCCCTATGGGCAATGATGAGTTATTTTTTTGAGCTTGCGAGGCTCCCTCCCACTTGGGGGAGGGCGGGGGGAGAGGTCGTCAATTCGGTATCACAATATACTCGCTCCAATGTTTAGCCTTGTTCTCCGAACTTTTGCTTAGTTTGCCCTCAATATATTGTTCCATGATGATGCTTGCCATTGGTGCCGCCATTTCGGCTCCAAATCCCCCATTCTCGATATACACGCATACTGCAATCTTTGGGTTGTTCATTGGAGCGAAACCAATGAATATAGAGTGGTCGTCGCCTGTGTTCTCAGCTGTTCCCGTTTTACCGCAAATGTCGAAGAGGGGAGTGTTTATGTCGGCACACGTACCACTCTTAACAGCTTTTCGCATACCATCTATAACCACCTTGTATGCCTTGGCACTCACTTTGGTTACGTGTTTCTGGTTGTATTTTGCATATTGTTGGTCTTTCACCCCATATCTATGAATGTGTGGTGTGAAGAAAAAGCCACGATTGGCTATCGATGCAGCAAGGTTGCACAGCTGCAGCGGAGTAGTCTGTACCTCACCTTGTCCCATACCCACCCACATGATGGTTTGCTCGTTCCAGCGCCCGTTAAACGTTCGCCATAGTGAAGCCGAGTTGGGCATCTCGCCCGAAACCTCTCCTGGCAGGTCAACGCCTAAAGGCACACCCAGTCCCATGCTTTTCATATACGAAAACCAAGTGTCTATAGCATCAATTTTGCTTTTGTAGTTAGAACGATTGGCGAGCATAGCCATGAACCCCTTGCAGAAATAAGCATTGCACGAGTGAGCCAAGGCATTAGTCATGCTCATTGGCGATGGGTGCTTGTGGCAGCCAATGTGCACCTTTCCACGCCAGAAACCTTCTTGACAGGTGTATTCACTCTTCTCGTTCAAAATGTGTTCCGATAGCAGTGTCAGAGCCTGAGCCGTTTTGAATGTAGAACCAGGAGAATAAGCCACACCAACGCTTCGGTTCATGGCATCCGAGAAAAACGAGTTTGAAGCCATACACTTTATCTCGCCTGTTCGTGGATCAATAGCAACAATGCTTCCCTGTTTGCAGTCGAGCATGTCCTCGGCAAGCTTCTGCAGTTTTTCATCAAGCGTTGTTGGCTGCTTGTGATGGTTGTTTCCCGCTGTTACATTCGTGTTGACCAAAAAGAAAAAAGCTAATATACCTATCGATTGTTTAACCTGTTTAATCATTATTACCTTTGATAAATTTACTGCAAAGGTAGCATTTTTTCAGATTTAATGGTTAATTTTGCATTGATAAATCACTCCTCCCCTTAGAAAGGGGAGGTTGTGTGTGAGTAAAAAATATTACAAGGAAAATAAACAATTAATGAACAATAAAGAAAAAATACGTTCTCTGCTCGAAGAAGCATTGCCATTAGTGGATTTCGATTCTGATTTCCTCTTTAGTGAGCTCGATTCACTGGGTGTCACCACTATTCTTATGATTCTTTCTAAAGAATTTGATATCGAACTCGAATCGCGTGACGCCACCCCCAAAAACTTTAAAACACTCGATAGCCTTGTTGCGCTTTGCGAGGCAAAGCTAAGTGCGCGGCAAAGCCGCTAAATGATAATTACTTCCTTCGCCTTTATGTTTACACCAGCTACGCTGACAGCAAACGCTCAGTCAGTGACCGTTGGTTGAAAAATGATAAATGATAAAGCAGTAAACTCAAGTTGTTTGTCCTCCTTTCCTTTTGGAGAGGTCGGGAGAGGCTTCTTTCAAGCAAACTTTCATCGCCCTCACCATCTTCGCTCTGCGTTATCGCAAGCGATACCGCCTTACTTCGAGAGAAATACATATAAAAAACTTATACAGAATAAGCATGCAATTGCGATTTGATATTTCGTTAGGGTTTTTACAGGCACGAAGTGCCGTGGTTTATCTCTGAAAGGGTTTCAGCCGAAAGGCTTGTGATTGAAAGATGCTAATGAAAGCTTGCTTTAAAGAAGCCTCTCCCGACCTCTCCAAAAGGAAAGG
>DGRY01000177.1:1044-5796 GCA_002391185.1 Prevotella sp. UBA4376 | reverse complement strand
AAAATTACGCAAAAACGAGAGAAATCAACGAGATGAAATTCAACATCGCGCATCGTGTTGCCTTCGAGATGGTTTCGAGATGCGTTCGAGATGAGCATAGATAAAAAAAAATAGGCTACTCTGTCGCAGGTAAGCCTATTCATCGAATAAAATCTATCATAAAAAAACTTGTATGTGCTGAAACGAATTTATTTAATCTATAACTATCATTAATCCAATGATGCAAAGGTATAAAAAAATACATGCTTAATATGATACTATTTTGACCGATATATGACTTTTTTTTGCAAAAAAGGCAAAAATGGTAATTTTATATGCATAATATGTAATAAGTTGTAATTCGTTTTATTTTATCTTTGCATCCAGATATGTGGTTAAAATGCAATTATTGTATTTAATTAGTCGATTTTAGTAAGGTATTAGAGAGGTAAAAAGAATTCGTTAAAAAAAAGGGCTTCCATGTGAATGGATGCCCTTTTTACGTTATCATCTTTGTGAATCAATAATAAGCTGTTTGGCAAATTCCCAAATTACAATACCTGCTGTTGTGCTTACGTTTAATGAGTGTTTTGTGCCGAATTGTGGTATTTCAAGGCATCCATCGCTCATGTCAACAACAGTTTGCTTCACTCCCTTTACCTCGTTGCCCATTACTATGGCATAGCTCTTGTATTTGTCTGTTGCAGGCTTCAGGGATAGGTTTTGAAGTTTTGTAGAACCTTCAACCTGCTCAATACTGTAAACGAATACACCATTTTTGTGAAGCTCCTCAATGGCGTCTTCTGTTCGCTCAAAATACTTCCAGTCAACGCTATATTCACCTCCAAGAGCTGTTTTGTGTATTTCTGCGTTTGGTGGACAGGCTGTGATGCCACAAAGATATACTGCTTCTATTCGGAAAGCGTCTCCGCAACGGAAAACGCTTCCCACGTTATATAATGATCTAATGTCGTCGAGAACAACTATCAAAGGCAACTTTTTGGCTTCTTTGAATTCCTCAACCGACAATCGGTTCATTTCTATAGCTTTTAGCTTTCGCATTTTTTTCTATTGTGTGTATTTTTATGAAGGAAAATATTTTCCAACTCCACCCATGCTCCCTTTCATAAGGGAAGAGGATTATTTCAAATTATATGCTAATGCGTATGCTTTTATCTGTTTTACCATTGCCAAAAGACCATTTGAACGGGTAGGAGAGAGGTGCTCTCGCAAACCTATCTTTTCTATGAAATAAAGGTCGGCATCGAGAATTTCCTGTGGAGTATGGTTGCTAACAACACGTATAAGCAAAGCTATTATTCCTTTCACAATAAGGGCGTCGCTATCGGCGGTGAATACGAGTTTGCCATCAATATTGTCACATTGTAACCATACACGGCTCTGACAACCATCTATGATATTCTGTTCGTTCTTGTATTTCTCATCCAGAGCATCGAGGTCATTACCTAAGTCGATAAGCATCTGGTATTTATCCATCCAATCTTCAAAGTCGCTGAATTCCTCAACTACTTCATCCTGTAATTCGTTGATTGACATCATATTATTTGTTTACAATTTCTAATTTAAAGAATTTGTCGTTAGGGCGCACTTTGTCAGGAACAGGAATACTTACGCGCCATCCTTGTTGTGCCTCTTCTACAGGCTTCAGGTCGTAGCGTATCTCTTCGGCATTTAAATACATTGCTCCTGTTGTTGGTCCTGTAATAAGCAGTTTATCACCTTTCTTAAAGGTATTTGCTTCAACAGCAATTTCTGCAACACCAATCTTTGAGAAATATTTCTTTACCTTACCAACGAGAACTTTCTTCTCTGTAGCTAATGAACCATAGTGGTCGTTCCATTCACCAAGAGTTTGTCCCTGATAGTATCCATCCCAGAAACCGCGGTTGAATACTGTTGCAAGGCGCTCATCCCATTTGTCTTTCTTTTCTTCTGTGAATGTGCCATCAAGAACACTTTGAATAGCTTCTTTGTAGCATTTCACAACTGTATATACATATTCTGCTCCACGAGCACGTCCTTCAATCTTGAATACTCTCACACCAGCATCCATCATTCTGTCGATGAATCTAATGGTCTTCAAGTCTTTAGGGCTCATTACATATTTGTTGTCTATTTCAAGCTGATTACCTGTTTCGTTGTCGGTAACTGTGTAGCTTCTGCGACAAATCTGCACACATTCACCACGGTTAGCTGAGCGATTAGCGTTAGCCAAACTCAGATAACATTTGCCCGAAACAGCCATACAAAGTGCTCCGTGACAGAACATCTCTATACGAATCTGCTTACCCATTGGTCCACAGATATTTTGTTTCTCAATCTCTTCGTGAATATGCTTTACCTGATCCATGTTTAGCTCGCGAGCCAACACAGAAACATCGGCAAAACGACTATAGAATTTCAGAGCTTCAACGTTTGATATATTAAGCTGAGTAGAGAGGTGCACTTCTTCGCCCACCTCATTACAGTATGTCATTACTGCCACATCGCTGGCAATAACAGCCGAGATACCTGCTTCTTTAGCTGCATCAATAATCTCCTTCATCGTTTCAATATCATCGTCATAGATAATAGTGTTAACGGTGAGATATGTCTTTATGCCGTGCTCATTGCAGGTAGCAGCTATCTCACGAAGATCGGTAATATCAAAGTGATTAGCCGAGTGAGATCGCATGTTTAATTTGCCAATACCGAAGTAAACTGAATTTGCTCCAGCCTGAATGGCTGCTGCCAGAGATTCGCGCGAACCTACAGGCGCCATAATCTCAAAATCTTCTATTCTTGCGTTCATGGGTGCAAAGATAATAAAAAAGTAAAAGAGTAAAAAGGTAAAATGGTAAAAAGCAATGATTATTAAGAATTTATGGCTATCTTTGCATTTGTCTTAAGATATTGATAATGAAGAATATTACGCTCATCATATTATGTTCTTTTTTGCTTTTGTCGTGTGGAAAACAAGCAGAAAACAATAAGGATAAGAACCCGTTTGTTGTAGATATCCTCTTAAAGACTACTCCTGTTAAGGATCAAGGGCAAGGCAGTTTGTGTTGGGCTTATGCTATGCTTTCAACTATTGAGACTAATCATCTTATGCAAGGTGATTCTGTTAATCTCTCTGTTGATTATATTGCTCGTAGGCTTTTTACTCGTCAGGCTTTGCAAAACTATCTCTCAAATGGAAAAAAGCACTTTAATCAGCGAGGAATGGCAAGTATGCTCATTCATATCATACAGCAAGACGGAGCAATACCCTTTGACTCTTATTACAGCAAAGACGGAGTAAACTACAATATTCTTTGTCGAAAACTGGCTATGGCGGTAAAAACAACACATAGCTTTGCCGATGTGCAATCAAAGGCCGACGCTATCATGGATAGCGAGATAGGTTATATGCCAGCACCTTCTGTTCACATGCTTGGTGCAACCTACACACCTTTGGAGTTTGCACATAGTGTTTGTCGTGAAAATGAATATGATAACTACACCAGTTTCGCTCATCATCCGTTTGGTTCTCGGTTTATTCTCGAAACCCCCGATAACCTTATGAACGATTCTTTTCTTAATCTACCTATTGATGGCTTGATGAATCTTATCGTCAACAGGTTGAAGAATGGACGAGCTGTTTGCTGGGAAGGCGATATAAGTGAGCCTGGGTTTGATGCAGAAAATGGAGTAGGGGAAGTGCCTGAAAAAAAAGTTACTCAAGAAATGCGTCAACAACAGTTTGAAAGTCTTAAAACCACCGATGATCATTGTATGTCGATAGTTGGTATGGCTCACGATAAACAAGGCAACTGCTATTTTATTATGAAGAATAGCTGGGGTACCAGCAACCGCTTTCATGGGTTTATTTATTTGAGCTACAACTATGTAAAGTTAAAAACCATAGCCGTTTTCCTTTAGTCTCAACTTTCTCCATCTCCACTTCGTGGTTGCTTTCCAATGAAAATGCAGCATAGCTGCTAAACTGTAATATTCTTTCTCAAAACGAGCCTTCGAGATGCCTTCGAGATGCCTCTAAGATGCGTCTTAGATGCTTTTTAAAGATAATGTAAAGAAAAAAGCCCAGAAGAAAACTTCTGGGCTTGTGTATTTTATTTATTCAACTTCCATGCGAAACCATCTTTGGTGTCTTTAACCTCAAAGCCTGCTTCAGCAAGTGCATCACGAATCTGGTCGCTTGTTGCCCAATCTTTTTCTGCCTTAGCTTTAGCACGAAGGTTAAGAACCATGTCAACAACCTTACCATAAGCCTCCTCACGTGCATCGTTATTTGCACCCTTCTCGTTCTTCAAACCAAGAAGGTCGAAAGCAAAGAGATTGATAACCTCGCTGAGTTCCTTAAGGTCGGCTTCTGAAATCTGTGCCTTATGATCAATAAGTAGATTTATCTGGTGGCAAGCCTCGAAGAGATAGCTTATCACGAGTGGAGTCATAAGGTCGTCGTTCATTGCGTCGTAGCAACGCTGGCGCAGTTCACCAACAAACTTAGCTGTAGCCTCGTCGCTTGCTGCTGATGCTTGAATACGTGCCAAATCATCAATAGCATTCATCAAGCGCTCATAGCCCTTCTGGGCAGCCTGTAAGGCTTCATTAGAGAAGTCAACTGTGCCACGGTAGTGAGCTGAGAGAATAAAGAAACGTATAGTCATAGGACTATAAGCCTGCTCAAGACTGTCGTGATTACCTGTAAAGAACTGCTCAAGAGTGATGAAATTACCAAGACTCTTACCCATCTTCTGTCCGTTGATG
>DGRY01000177.1:341-980 GCA_002391185.1 Prevotella sp. UBA4376 | reverse complement strand
TCATGTTGTTGTGCATCCAGTAGTGAACCATTTGATCACCCTGACTTGCTACAGCCTGTGCAATCTCACATTCATGGTGTGGGAAGATAAGATCCATTCCTCCTCCGTGAATATCGAAATGGTTGCCTAAGTATTTTCTACCCATAGCTGTACATTCACAATGCCATCCTGGGAAACCATCGCTCCAAGGACTTGGCCAGCGCATAATGTGCTCTGGAGTAGCTTTCTTCCAAAGTGCAAAGTCGGCTTGATTTTTCTTCTCTCCAACACCAGCAAGTTCACGGCTGTTGTTGATGATATCCTTTAGGTTGCGACCAGAGAGTATGCCATACTTGTGGTCTTTGTCGTATTTCTCAACATCGAAATACACAGAGCCGTTGCTTTCGTAGGCATAACCGTTGGCAAGAATCTCTTCAACAAGTTTCTCTTGCTCCATGATATGACCAGTGGCATGAGGCTCTATAGATGGTGGAAGCACATTAAGCATTTCCATAGCCTTGTGATAGCGATTAGTGTAATATTGAGCTATCTCCATAGGCTCCAGTTCCTCAAGACGTGCCTTCTTCTCGATTTTGTCATCACCCTCATCGGCATCGTGCTCCAAGTGACCTACATCGGTGATATTGCGCACATAGCGCA
>DGRY01000177.1:0-226 GCA_002391185.1 Prevotella sp. UBA4376 | reverse complement strand
GGCGTGCGTGTCCCAGATGTGGGTCACCATATACAGTAGGTCCACAAACATACATACCCACGTGATTGGGATGTAGAGGTTTGAACAACTCTTTTGTGCGGGTTAGAGTATTGTAAATCAAAAAGTTCTGTGTCATATCTAATTTTCTTTTTTACCTCTTTAATGGGCACAAAGGTAATAAAAAATGTGGAATTATGAATGTGGAGTGTGGAATTATATTAATTTA
>DGRY01000140.1 GCA_002391185.1 Prevotella sp. UBA4376 | reverse complement strand
TGACGCTTCATCTCGCCCTGCATAGCGTGTGCTTCGTCTGGCGTATGATAGTCGATGCTGCTGTGAGGACGCTCTTTGTTATAGAAAAGAACAGCCTTCTTTACGGCCTCCGTCACCTGTTTGATACCGGTAAACGTATGACCATAAAGCAGTTCGTTCTTGACGGTACTGTTGATACGCTCAGCCATTGCGTTGTCCTTCGGGTTGCCGCTCTCAGTCATGCTTGGCGTGATATGAGAGCGTGTTAACACTTTGATGTAGTCGGCACTGGCGTACTGGCAGCCACGATCGGAGTGATGGATGAGTGTCTCGTCAAAGCCTTCTGGCAGTGTACCAATGGCCATTCTCAGAGCCTTGATGCAGTAAGCCGTCTCAAGTGTGGGAGCCACATACCAGCCTACAATGCGCTTGCTGTAGGCATCCATTATAATTGTAAGGAAGCAGAAACGATAGCCCAAATGGGTTGTAGGGTCCTCGATAGGAATATAGGTGATGTCACTGACCCATATCTGGTTGGGACGCATCGGTATCACGTTCTTCACGAGGTTCGGATAGACGGGCAGGTTGTGACGCGAGTCGGTAGTGCGGGTAGCACGCTTGCGCTGACGAACATTCAGCCCGCGCTCGTGCAGGATGCTACGGAATGCATCACGCCCTACACGGTACTCCTCGCTGAAACGGTTCTGATACATGCGCCATAGGTTGTCGGCTCCCATCTGGGGATCCTTCTCCCTAACGCTGCGAACGAACTGAACCACAAACTGCTCCAATGTCAGACGGCGGAACAGTAGGTCGTCATCATGCTTGTAAAAGGCCTGTCGTGATACACCGGACAGTGCACAGAGATTCGTGACGGCATAATGCCTCACTTCGTCTTCATGCAGCCTTTTGACTGCCCGGTGCCAGCTTTTTTTCGTATTTCGATGTTGAACATCTCCTCTGCAACGTCCACCATCGTGTCATAGAAGTCGGCACGCATTGTTTCCTGATGTAGTTTCTTCTTCAGCTCCAAAATCTCTGCACGCAAGGCTTTGATTTCCTCTGCTTGATTGTCTGTTGGGGTATTCTTCATAAGCAGCGCACTTTTATCATTAGACGCTGCAAAGATACGAATAATTCTGCTTACAGACTGTTGGGATATACCATATTGTTTGGCTATTTGACATTGGTCAATTCCATTCAGCAAATAATCACGCACTACTTCTAACTTTAATTCTTCTGACAAACGGAAGCAAGAACGCTTACGTTTGGGTTTTGAAACTTTGTTATGAATCATTTTTAGTTGACTTTGTGTCAACCTGATTCAGCGTAAGACAGTGATGTGCGATTGAAGTCCGTTTGTTGTCCGTTGTATGAACGGACAACAAACGAACAACAAACGGACAACAAACGGACAACAATGGGAGGAAGAATATGGTTGTAGTATAGTTGTAGTATAGTTATAGCATGAGAATAACATATTCACCATTGCCTTTTTAGGCAAAAAAAATGGCAAGCCAATAATGACTTGCCTATATAAAACTAAAGATAAATACCGATTATTTAAAACCGAAAGATGCAGGATTACACTCTGTTTCTACGTTCTTCTCTACATCATCAGGAAGGTTGCAGAAGAAATCGAAACCTGTGCGCGCCTCGAGTTCGTCAATTGATACACAATACTTTGCAATTTTTTTATCACTATTTGTTTTGTGCTCAAAAATCAAACCAATAGCCTCGTAACTATTTCCTTTCTTCTTAAGAAGTGCACAGAAATAGTAATTAGGAACTATAAGACCGTTTGATTTGATTTCGCGAACAGGTGACTTTATTGTACCAACAGGTGCACCAATAGTACCGCCACGGCATACATAAAGAGTGTCAACATTATCATTCCAAGTACATTTGTCATAATCAAAGCAAAGATCACGAACCTGTTTTTCCATTGCACCCCATACACCATCATTGAACTTATGAATCTGTGGCTGCATATTGAAATAAAAGAATGTCTGCTTATTCTGAGATTCTTTATTTAAACGATCTGCAGAAGGACAGATATGACCATGGTCGTAACCTGAATTTTTAATAAAATCAGATGTCAAAGGTCCCCAAGGCAAATAATTCAATTTACTATCAGCTGGGCTATATTTCTTTACATCAGCATTACGCATATTGCCTTTATACATTTCCCAGCAACTCCAATATTGAGCTTTTTTATCACGATTATATTCAACAGAATAGTTAACCTCATTGGTTTCTTCATCCAATACTACATACAAACTGTTTCCAGAAGCATCCTGAAGACGTGGAAATTCAAGACGCTTTGCATAGTCAACAACAGACTGGTTGGCTGTGTTTTCATCGTCACTACTACAAGCAACAAATGTGAAAGCAAATGCAAACATCATCATCAGATTCATGAATACTGATGAATAATTCATTTTTTTCTTAAACATAATCTTACTAATTTATTGTTAATAAAGTTATTACTATTCCTTACGTTTCCAAATTCGAACAATCTTATGCTTAATAGCAATTAGATTGCACACAGAAACAAGAACAAAGAGAACGATTCCCATACCGACAGCTGGCAACATATTACCATCTTCAATATTAGGAAACAGAGATTCTATGATGTCCATATAATACTGGCGTACGAAATAAAGCACCAACCACGAGATTAGTAGCACACCCAAATTCAAACCTATGGTGAGCAACTGATAAGGTCGAGCAACCTGCCCTGGCTTGTATCCAATAAGAAGAAGGTTCTCAAGTTTTGAAGAATTCTTCTGCACGAGAAGATAGATACTAAGCATAAGTATATAGAAACTAAGAATTGAGATAACAAGTCCTACAATCATCACCATTGTTACCATAAGTTTCAAAAAATAGGTTGTTTTCTCCGCATTAAGCTGTGAATCTTCTATTTCGTATCCTTTCTTCTCAATATACTGTGAAATATGCTCATCGGCAGGATTGCTTGCATCAACTATCAAACGAGTTGGTTCACTACCGTCTCCTGTCGAATAATAGTTGTTACTCCAATCCATAAATGCCTGTGGCACAAGGATTGAGCTCAATCTGCTCGAGAAACCAATTACCTTACCTTTATACTGATCCTGATGCCCATTACCATGAATGAAAATCTGAAAATCAATCATTCCCATCAATCCATCAGAAATCTTTGGAAGAGAGTGGCTTTGAGCAAACCCAAAATTATACATTGTGAGATAAATTCGAGGAAGAATAATAGGAACAACCTTATCACCTTGCTTATATTTCCAATCCTTTAAAGGTATATCAATAAATTCATCAGGAATACTCTCAAAGCTAATCTCACTATTATTTACCACCGAAACACCATTCACACTCATATTGGCATCGGTTTTGTATTCGGTGCTTGTGAACTTCCCTACCCTATTAATGAACTCCTGACTTTCAAGGTCATCAATTTCAGACATAGTAAAGGTATTACTGCTACCACTTATGGTGTTAGCAGTACCAATCTTTTTGTTCATGATAAGATAATCGCTCTTCATGAAACTATCTTCAGCTGTAAACACAGGAAGAACATCACGATAGAACTGAAAACCTAAAAGAACAATAAGCATACCAAACAAATTGGCAAAGAAAAAGCCAATAAACTGCGGAATGCTAATATGTTGTCGAAGTAATTTCCAAACCAAACTCATAATGTTGAATTTTTACAACTTAAACACCTTTTCGTATGGCAAATCCATGTGTTTACCAATACTTGTAACTATAACACCTGCCCCCTGACTTTTTGCTTCTTCCATCATAATATCAGCCATTATGCGGCTGTTGGTGTCGTCAAGATGCGAAATAGGTTCATCAGCAAGAATAAAATCAAATGGCTGCACAAGTGCACGCATCATGGCAACACGTTGCTGCTGTCCAAACGACATTCTGCCTATCTTGGTGTCAACCTTATCAGCAATACCAAGCATATCAAACCATCTGAGAATCTGCTCACGAGTTTTAAATCCGGTTATCTTGTTTTTTATTTCTACATTTTCATAAGCTGTGAGTTCAGGAAACAAACGAAGTTCCTGAAAGAGATGACTGATGTGGTTCTGTCGTGCATCGATCCAGTCACGAACCCTATACTGCATAGTATCGGCACTATCAAATAAAACTTTTCCCGCATAGTCACGACGATAACCAACTACATAGCTACAAAAGGTACTCTTACCCTTACCAGAATCGGCTTCAATGAGATAAAGATGCCCTTTTTCAAAAGCAGCATCAGCATTCCATATATCCGAATGAATTTCTTCTATACGCGAAGAAAAAACTTGTGGAATAACGGAACTAAACTTTATTGTTTCCATTTTACTTTAAAGTATATACAATAGTCTGAACATTTCCGAAAATAGGTTTCAGCATACTTGTAACAGCCCCCGCCTTATCACCCGAGAAAGCGTTCATATTTATAACCATAGCAAGGCGTTGCCCAGCAATCATCTGTTGTATTTCATCACTCAATGGTTTTTGCGCTTTGGCTATTGATGCCAAAGCTTCCTCCTTGCTGCTGCCACTATAGAACTGCAAATCCGGCGTAACACCAAAGAAGAATGTTGTTTTGTTATCGGTATAGTACCACGCTTTATCCTGCCAGTCAACAATCTTTCCACCTGCCGGACAACTATGCTTCCAATAGTCAACATCTAACGTCCACCCAATATTACCCAGTTGGGCACTCATGCTCATGGTAAGGCTGTTTTCACCATACGTTGGGGTAATAATCGCCATATCACCATCAACGCTACGGATAATATTATCCATATCAACAGCAGTATTGATACCTGCAAGAAGAGCCTGAACACCCTTGTTGCTCTGCATCATTGGCAGGAACTTTGTTCCATCAACATTTACAAACATTCCCATCATGGCATCCTGAGGCATAGACGCAAGATACTTGCCCTTAATAGGGCGATAGTTTGCTGTTGCTTCCTTTATTGCCTTATCAACACGCTTATTAAAAGAGAAAGTCTGTCCTTTCATGGTCATAATTCCCTTGCTCACTTTCATCTCGGCAGATATCAGCACCTGTGAGGGGTCGCTATCTTTAGGTGCCCCCAAAGTAAAAGGAGCAACAAACTGAGCCGGCAAAGCCTGCGCCTGTGCCACCATTGTTATAGGTGCATCAAGAGAATCAAGTTTAGCGTATAATCTACTGGTTGTTATACCATTATCTTCATCTTGTTTAAGGTAACGAGCAATCTGCTGTTGCATCTCAGCCTGCTTATCTATAGTTACAGGACCCATAATAAGCAAACTGTTATCACTCCAGCCTGCCACCCATGAATCTTTCAGCATGGTAAAATGAAAACCACGACGTTCTATTGGTTTAGGACATGCACCTTTCATGGCAAGAGATTCAATTGTTTCAGTAAGACTGCTTTCACTATTTACTTTTACGCAAACTCCAAGATTACCATCAGGAGCTTCAAAAAGCATCACCTTGTGACTGAGGTCAAGCCCTGTCTTATCCATATTACTTACCTTCAGTAATGATTTCAAGACAGCCACATTGTTTATTCCGCTCATCTTTCCCGGATCCATAGCTATGAGAGCGGTGCTCTCAGCCGGTACTGCATCAAGGTAACTGTTATCGGTACATGATGCCAAGATGGTCACCAGTCCTAATATGTATAGTGCGAAACGTTTCATCATATTCAGATTATAGGAATTTATTCTTTTCTTTTAGCAAGATTAGCATAGGCTACAGCCATAAGGGCAGCGGTTTCCGTGCGCAGACGGCTTTGACCAAGCGAAACCGATTCATAGCCATTCTTTAAAGCCAAAGCAACCTCATCAACCGAGAAATCGCCTTCTGGACCAATAAGAACCGTTATTTCTTCATCAGGAGAAACATTTTCTTTCAGCTCAGTGAAGAAATCCTTCTTTGGAAACTCGTTGTAACAATGGCAGATGAATTTACGTCCTGTACGAGGCTGTTCCATAAACTTCTTGAATTCCACCATAGTATTTATCCATGGCATATAAGGCTTTCTACTTTGCTTTACAGCCGAGGTTATGATTGCCGCCAAACGAGTGGCTTTCATTATCTTTCGCTCGGTAAACTTGGTGTGCAGAAGCGACACTTCATCAAAGCCAACCTCTGTTGCCTTTTCCACAAACCATTCCACGCGGTCGGCATTTTTTGTTGGGGCAACGGCAACATGAATCTTTCCATGCCACGTTTTTTCCTGAGGCTGCTTTTCTATAATGTTATAGAAACAACGATGATTGGTTGTCATGGACACCTGGGCACGATAAAACGTGCCCGCGCCATCCATAAGGAACATTTCGTCGCCCTCTTGAAGTCTCAACACTTTAAGTGCATGAGTGGCTTCTGCCAACGGCAGTTCCTCATTTTCCTCAGTTGAAGGAACATAGAAAAATCTTTCTTCTTTCATTATTCAGTTGGTAATTCTGTTTTCTTTGGACGGAAGATGATAGCAAAGCTAATTCCCACGAAGAGTGCATAGCCTGCAAAGGTGTACCAGCACGAAGCCCAGTCGGTAACTCCGTTAGCTGTATTAGTAGAGACAACTTCCTGCGCAGCAAGTGAGCCTACAGTAGCACCAATACCATTTGTCATAAGCATAAATAAGCCCTGAGCGCTTGAACGCATCTTTGGATCGGTTGAATTGTCAACAAAGAGCGAGCCCGAGATATTGAAGAAATCAAAGGCTACACCATATACTATCATAGAGAGAACCCAAAGCCACACGCCCATATCACCTGGGTTACCAACTCCGAGAAGTCCAAAACGCAACACCCACGCAAACATTGCGATAAGCATAACGTTCTTTATACCATAACGTTTCATAAAGAAAGGTATCATAAGGATACACAGTGTTTCGCTAACCTGAGAAAGCGAATAGAGAATTACACTATGCTGAACACCAAACGAGTTGGCATATTCTGGAATATCCTTGAAACTCTCAATAAAAGGAGTAGCAAAACCGTTGGTAATCTGCAAGCTCACACCAAGCATCATAGAGAAGATGAAGAAAATAGCCATCTTCTTTTGCTTGAACAAAGCAAAGGCATCAAGGCCAAGCGCTTCGCGCATGCTCATCACCTTACCATTATTTGTTTTACATGATGGCAAAGTGAAAGTATAAAGGAACAGCACAACGCCCAAGATACCACTAACAACAAACTGCATCTCTGTGCTCTTGAAGCCAAGGAGATCGACTATCCACATTGTGCAGATAAAACCTACAGTACCAAAAACACGAATTGGTGGAAAGTCTTTCACAGTATCCATTCCTGCCTGATTCAAAGAGAAATAAGCCACGGAATTAGATAGTGCCAAGGTTGGCATATAAAAGGCTACACTTAAAGAATACAAGGTAAACAAAATGGCAAAACTGGCATTTGAGCCTTCACTATAACCATACCAGGCTGTAGCAAACATAAACAAACCAGCAATAAGGTGACAGAAACCCAAAAGGCGTTGAGCTGGAATCCAGCGATCGGCAACAATTCCCATCAATGCCGGCATAAAAATTGAAACAATGCCTTGCATAGCAAAGAACGAACCAATATGGCTTGCCATTCCTATATTACCAAGGTAGATACTCATACAAGTCAGATATGCTCCCCAGACAGCGAATTCCAGGTAGTTCATTATCGACAGACGAATTTTTAGATTCATTTGGTTTTTACTTTTTCGTTATTTTGCTGCAAAAGTATATAATTTAATCGAGAAAATTGCATGTTATATTATTAAATATGTTCAAAACCGCATAAAAAAAGGATGCGGTTACATCGCTGCACCCGCATCCTTAAAAACTAATAAGTATCAACTGGCCAAAAATAGCCCTGTTGATAAACAAAAAAATTGATTGTCTCACGACAACCAATCTTTTATTAACCTTAATAATCTAATACCATGAAAAACACGATGCAAAGATATCGATTAATTTCGCTTCCTGCAAGTTTTCATAGCCTTTTTATCGGATTTTTAATACTTGTTAGCAAATTAAGTTCGTATTTAAGAGCCGTTAACTGATTTTCTTGTTTTAAACGCTCTTTTTCCTCCTTTGTAAGCATAGGACAATTTATACTAAGCGACAGTGTTTTTTTGCTCGGATTAAGTCTTGCCTCCATAAAAGCAGGCGCCAGTTCATTCATTTTTTGCACAAAAGCATCTGGTACGCGCAAGCTAATCGACAACGGAGTCCAATCAAGAGAATAAAAACTCACCCTACTCTCCTTTATAATATTTGTATAAACAGAAGTATCTGAACTCACCCCATCGTCAACCTTAAAAGTCTTAACCACACAAACAACAGTATCACCCTTCACAGGCAAAACCATCATCTGCATATCAGAAGACGAAGTAAGAGCAACACTCAAGTAATCATTTGACAAACTATCTACAGCACTATTACCTTCCAACAGATTAACAACACCTGCTCCTTTATTTATCGCAGCGTAGTCAATCATCTCCTGACGCTTGTTCTTATCAAGATAAGACACCATACTATCAGGCATATTCACAAACAAGTCTTTCACATCAGTCTTAGCATCAGCAAAAGACCAAAAAGCACATAGCAATACTGTAGTTAATCCAAATCGCTTCATATTCTGCAAATATACAACTATTTTCTTTACCGACAAAGAATTATTAGTTTTAAGTTTTTATCCAGAATCAAATGTTTTTTATCTCGAATGAGTTTTTTTTATCTCGAATGAGTTTTTTTATCTCGAATGGGTTTTTATCTCGAATTAGAGAATTAGAGAATTTTTGCTTCGCCTTGCTGTACACTGCCTGTAACATAAACCAATTCTCTAATTCTCTAATTCGAGATATAAAGAAAAGAACTACGAGACAAAAGAAAAAATCTATGAGAGACCAAAAAGTAAAGTCTTTTCTTAACTCTTATTCTTTTACATTCCTTCGATATGGTTCCGAGATGCCTTCGAGACGAGTTCGAGACGTTTTTGTGGCAAAATGTAAACAAGTTTGCCGTTTATAACATTTTAGATTAACAACTTAGAGACACAAAAGATTATCGTTAGATAAAACTCTTACAAGATTGTATGCCGCCTACAACATAGCAAAGACGAAGTAATATCGAACAAAAAAGCTTACAACACAACATCAAACTAAGACTTTATAGCCAACACAGACCTTCGCCTTAGATTTAAAGCTTTATCCACTTTCACCTACCGAGCAAGGAAAGCCCACATAACTTAACCTCTCTATTTTTTGTACAAAAGAAAAAAACTTTGTATCTTTGCATTTGATTTTAAATGAAATTTAAATATAACAAACAACAATATGGAATTAGCAAGCAAGTATGACCCACAAGCAGTGGAATCAAAATGGTATCAGTACTGGCTGGACAACAAGATGTTCAGCTCTAAACCAGATGGCCGAGAGCCATATACCGTGGTGATTCCTCCACCAAACGTAACTGGTGTGCTTCACATGGGTCACATGCTGAACAATACAATTCAGGATATTCTCGTTCGCAAGGCTCGTATGGAAGGCAAGAACGCATGCTGGGTTCCTGGCACCGACCACGCCTCTATTGCTACTGAAGCGAAGGTGGTTAACAAACTCGCAAAGCAAGGTATTAAGAAGAGCGACCTCACACGTGAACAGTTTCTCGAGCATGCTTGGGATTGGACTCACGAGCACGGTGGCATCATCCTTAAGCAGTTGCGTCGCTTAGGTGCAAGTTGTGATTGGGACCGCACTTCATTCACTATGGACGAGAAACGTTCTGAAAGCGTAATGAAAGTTTTTGTTGACCTCTACGACAAGGGACTTATCTATCGTGGCCTTCGCATGGTAAACTGGGATCCAAAGGCTCAGACCGCTCTTTCTAACGAGGAGGTAATCTATCGTGACGAGAAGAG
>DGRY01000204.1:7103-7272 GCA_002391185.1 Prevotella sp. UBA4376 | reverse complement strand
GCTATGTAGATATCGAATTCGGTACCGGCTGTTTGAAGGTTACTCCTGCTCACGACACCAACGACTACATGTTGGGTAAGAAGCACAACCTTGAAACTATCGACATTTTCAATCCAGATGCCACCATCAGCGAGGCTGCAGGCATGTATGTAGGCATGGACCGCATGGA
>DGRY01000204.1:6769-6979 GCA_002391185.1 Prevotella sp. UBA4376 | reverse complement strand
ACAACAAGGTGGGCTACTCAGAGCGTAACAGCGACACAGCTGTTGAGCCACGTCTATGTATGCAGTGGTTCCTCAAGATGCAACACTTTGCCGACATCGCTCTACCACCTGTAATGAACGATGATATCCAGTTCTATCCTGCAAAATACAAGACAACATACAAGAACTGGCTCGACAATATTCAAGACTGGTGTATCAGTCGTCAGTTAT
>DGRY01000204.1:6529-6715 GCA_002391185.1 Prevotella sp. UBA4376 | reverse complement strand
TATGGTGGGGTCACAGAATTCCTGCCTATTTCTTGCCAACAGAAGACGGTTCAGAGAAATATGTTGTTGCCCTTGATGAGGATGCAGCTCTCGAGAAAGCTCGCAAGATGGAAGGTTATGAAAACATCACCAAAGATCAGTTGCGCCGTGACGACGATGCTCTCGACACATGGTTCTCATCATGGT
>DGRY01000204.1:0-6373 GCA_002391185.1 Prevotella sp. UBA4376 | reverse complement strand
CTTCTTCTGGGTTGCCCGCATGATTATGGCAGGCTACGAATACCAAGGCAAAATGCCTTTCAAACACGTGTATTTCACAGGTATCGTTCGCGACAAGCTCGGTCGCAAGATGTCTAAGAGTCTTGGTAACTCACCTGACCCAATCGGCTTAATCGAAAAATATGGTGCCGACGGTGTTCGTATGGGTATGATGCTTGCAGCTCCAGCAGGTAACGACATCCTCTTCGACGAGGCACTCTGTGAGCAGGGTCGTAACTTCAACAACAAGATATGGAATGCCTTCCGCCTTGTTCAGGGCTGGCAGACAGCTGACATCGCTCAGCCAGAAGCATCTGCATTGGCTGTTAAGTGGTTTGATGCAAAACTGAAGGAAGCATACGCTACAATGGAGGAGCAGTTCAAGCAGTACCGTATCTCTGAGGCTCTGATGACTGTTTACCGCCTCTTCTGGGACGAGTTCTCATCTTGGTATCTTGAGATGATTAAGCCTGCATACGTTGACGGAAAGGCTCAGCCAATGGATAAGACAACCTTCGAGGCTACATTGAAGTTCTTTGAAACTCTCCTCGAAATGCTTCATCCATTCATGCCATTCATCACCGAGGAGCTCTGGCAGCACATCTACGACCGCAAGGACGGCGAGAGCATCATGACAGCTGTTTTGAAGCTCGACGCTCCTACAGCTGAAGAAACAAAACTGCTTGCCGATTTCGAAAACGTTAAGCAGATTGTTGCTGGTGTACGTGCCGTTCGCAATCAGAAGAACATTGCTCCAAAGGTAGAGCTTGCCCTTCAGGCTATCAAGCAGAACAACTTCGAGGCATTCAACAGCGTTATCATCAAGATGGCTAACCTCAAGAGTTTCACTACCGAGGCTGAAAAATCAGCTGATGCTTCAGGTTTCATGGTAGGCACAGATGAGTTTGCCGTTCCTGTTGGCGACCTTATTGATGTAAAGGCTGAAATCGAAAAGGCAGAGAAAGAACTCCAGCACCTTGAGGGCTTCCTCATGGGTGTGCGCAAGAAGTTAGGCAACGAAAACTTCGTGGCTCATGCTCCAGAAGCAGTTATTGCTCGTGAGCGCAAAAAGGAAAGCGACTCTGTTGAAAAGATAGCAGCCTTGAAAGCACAACTCGAAGAATTGAAGAACAAATAGTTTAAATCAATACAAACCAGTGACTCGATGCATTGCCATCGGGCTGCTGGTTTTAACACTAAAAACCACAACCTATGCGTAGACTACTTACCTTATTACTTATCAGCATTACATTTTTCGGTTTCACATCGTGCGAAGACAGCTATGAAACCGAAACACTCAACCCTGAAACACGAACCATTTTGGTATATTTTCCTTGGAGCGGATATGAAAACGGTTCTTCATCAAGCCTATACAATAATGTTAAGGAAAACCTTGATAGCATAAAGAGTGCTATTGGGAAAATGACAGGATTAGCAAATAATAGGGTAATTGTGTTTATAAACGAAAACGCAAAAGAAGCACATATGTATGAGGTTCACTATCGCAGAGGGTATGCAGAATTAACAACCCTCCACCACTATGGTGCTGATTACGAGGAACTTCCAGACATTACCTCAACAAGCGGTTTACGCACTATTCTCAATCAAGCTTACGATGTAACCCAGTCAAACACATGGCAGATGATTATTGGTTGTCATGGTCTTGGATGGACAGAAAAAGACTATACACCAAAAAGTCGTGCTTTCGGAGGTGGTGATAATGCAACAAAAATTGATGTTGAAGATTTTGCAAAAGCCGTGACAACATCAAGCATCGGGAAATTCGAATACATACTCTTTGACGACTGCTATATGTCTGGTGTAGAGACAGTACACTATCTTAAAGATGCCACCCACTATTTCATTGCTTCAACAAGCGAAATAATGGCTGCTGGCATGCCATACAACATCGCATGGAAGTATCTTATTGGCGAGCCAAACTATGCAGGAATTATCAATTCTTTCAGCAGCTACTACAATTCGCAAACCTATGGCACAAACTTTTCTGGTTGCCTATCAGTAATTGACTGCACGCAAATAGACAACTTGGCAGCTGTCATGAAGAACATTAACTCTCAAGGCTACGAGCTCACCACTCAGCAGAGAAATAACCTGCAATATCTCGATGGTTTCAGAGACCATGCGTTCTATGACATAAGAGACTATGTTGAAACACTGACCAATAATAACACCACTCTCATGAGTCAGTTCAACACCGCTCTCAACAGATTAATCCCTTACACATACACCACCCCATACATCTTCAGCGCATTTATGAATGGCGACTATGGACAGTTTTTCAAGATAAAAGACATAAACAGTTTTTCAGGTATATCTACCAGCGACCCGAGCACCGACACATATATTGTCACCACTCGCGAGCAAACAAGCTGGTGGAAAGCAACACACTAATAACACATCATTATGAAAGAAGAAAAACAAGGCATCAACTGGCTCGACCTTATACTCATTGGCCTCTCGCTATTTGTAGCAAACATAATTGAGAAAGCTATCAACTTACAAAACAACGTGTTGAGTTTCCTACTCTTTGTCGTTGTTGCCATCCTACTCATTATAGTTACCTACTTCCTAAAGTATATGATCACAAGGGATGAATAGAGGCTTGCACAATTATTTAAATTTCAGTCTTAGGCTATTAAGTATAACAGACACAGACGATAATGCCATTAATGCGCTTGCCCACATTGGAGTAATCTGAAAGTTGATACCGAAGAGATAGAGCACACCGGCAGCCAATGGAATGCATATAATATTGTAGATAAAAGCCCAGAAGAGATTCTGCCAAATCATACTAACAGTTCGTTTGCTAAGAATGATAGATTCAGGAATAGACATAAGATCATTCCCCATCAATGTTACCTGTGCCACATCCATTGCAACATCAGTACCCTTACCAATAGCTATGCTCACATCAGCCAAAGCCAATGCCTGAGTATCATTAATGCCATCACCCATCATAGCAACCGTTTTGCCTTCAGACTTGAGACGTTTCACCAGATTTTCTTTATCTGTTGGCAGTACACAACTTTGGTAGCGCTTGATACCGGCTTTTTCTGCCCAATATTTAACAGATTCTTCCTTATCACCACTCATCATATAAACCTCTACACCACTATCATGAAGCATTTTTATAGCCTCCTTAGCATTTGGTTTCAATGCCTCACGTTCTTCCAAAGCGAGACTTGAAGGCTTAGTAAAATCAACATTGAGGTTAGGAATTGTTAGTGTACCCGTCTTATCTGTTACAAGTGCATTAACCTTACGCATACTCTCTAATGCCGTAGCATCTTTGATTAGTACCTGTTTTTCTGCCGCCTTACCAATACCCACCATGAGGGCTGTTGGAGTGGCAAGCCCCATAGCACACGGACATGCAATGACCAATACAGCCAACGCCGACATAATAGCCTGTGGAAGAAATGACATACCACCAACAAGCAGCCATACCCAAAAAGTGCCAAATGAAATAGCAGCAACTACAGGAACAAATATCAATGCCGCCTTGTCAACAATGCGCTGAACAGGTGCCTTAGAGTTCTGAGCTTCTTGCACCATACGAATAATATGCGACAAAGTTGTATCCTCACCTATATGGCGAGCACGCATACGAAATTTACCTTGACTTGGAATAGTACCAGCCAGAACAGTTGCCCCCTTTCTCTTCTCAACAGGAGTAGGCTCACCAGTTATCATGCTTTCATCAACATAGGCAGCATCCTCTGTCATAAAACTCTCGGCATAGATCACTTCACCATCAACAGGCACCTTTTCTCCAGGGCGCACCTCAATAATATCCCCCTTTCCTATAGTTGATATAGGGACTTCCTCGATAGACTCATCATTGACTACATGTGCTGTTTTGGGCGACATACCCATTAGCTCACGTATGCTTGAAGCAGTACCATCCTTAGCTTTCTCCTCAAGTAAACGACCAGTAAGCACGAACGTGATAATCATTACACAGGCATCGAAATATGTATGCCACTCAACACCACGAATGGTCCATACTATATCCCCCCAAAAAGTGTTGAAAACACTGAAACCAAAACTGATACTTGTAGAAAGAGCGACTAAAGTATCCATATTGGCAGAACCATGTTTTAACTGTTTAAAAGCTGTTACATAAAACTGGCGACCACAATAAAACATGTTAGCTATGGCAAGAAGCATGGCAAGCTGGTTTGCCATCGACCTATTGTCAAAATCTATCCAGTGCATACTGATAGCCATAACAGCAACAGAGAAAAGCCATGATAGAATAGTCTTGTGCTTTAGTAAAACATATTCACGCTTTTCTATTTCTTCTGCACTTCTATCCTCCTCTATCACCATATCATAGCCGATAGAATTGATTTCTCTCTTTATTTCCTCAAGTGTAATACTTGTTTCGTCAAAATCAATGAATGCCGAGCGCCCCACCAAGTTTACATTTGCTTGTTTTATGCCTTCAAGCTCATCAAGTTTACGCTGCACATTTGCAGAACATGCAGAACATGCCATGCCTATTATAGGTACAGTTTTCTTCATAACTTATTTTTTAAATTAATTGAAGTTCGGCAAAGATAAGCATTTATCGACAACATTGTGTGCGTAAACGACATTTTTTGATATAAAAATTGCATTTTTTTGATAAAAAAAGAAACAACTTTAAAGGATAAATTGTATATTTGACCACATAAAGAAGTAAGTTTATCTCGCATTATAACTTTTAATTATTAATACAAACCTATGACAATTACTATGATTATTGAGCTATTAGTAGTGCTTATGGCCTTATGGGTTGGTGCGCGCTACGGTTCATTAGCTCTCGGAGCAATATCCGGAATTGGACTTGCCGTACTTGTATTCTGTTTTCATTTAAAACCAGGAGAACCTCCTACTGATGTTATCTACATCATCATCGCTGCCGTGACCTGTGCTGGTATTCTTCAAGCGTCAGGTGGTATGGACTGGATGATACAAATAGCAGAGAAATTGCTACGAAAACATCCCGACCGTATCACTATCATGGCACCATTCACAACTTTTTTTCTAACAGTGCTTGTAGGTACAGGACATGTTGTATATACATTGATGCCTATTATTTGCGACATTGCATTAAAGAAAGGCATTCGTCCTGAGCGCCCTTGCGGTATTGCATCTATTGCCTCACAGATAGGTATCACATGCTCTCCGATAGCTGCTGCTGTGGTTGCTTTCTCTGCCATATCAATAGAACATGGTTTCAACATTACTAATGTGCAGATTATCATGGTTACGATACCAGCCTGCGTCATTGGTATCCTTATGGCTGTGGCATATAGCTGGCATCGCGGACTTGATCTAAATGCCGACCCTGCATTCCAAGCCAAGATAAAAGATCCTGTACAATATGCTTATATCTATGGCAGTACAGCAACGACTCTTGACAAACAAATATCTAAGGACAGCAAACGATCTGTATATATTTTCCTTGCTGCTCTCGTTGTGATTCTTATAATATCTCTATTAAAGATGTTTGGGGTAGAGATTCTACCTGCCTATAGTACAGTGAAAGCCGTTGACGGTGCTCTTCCTGTAACACTTGCGAATGGTGTTACAATGACTGCAAAACAAATTGCATCTGCCGGAATTGTTCTCGACGGAGTAACAAAAGCAGCAACAACACGCTTAACCATGAATGTGGTGATACAGATTATCATGATTATGGCTGCTGCGCTGATGATTATTTTCTGTAAAGCAAAACCAAAAGACGCAATACAAGGAGCAGTATGGCAGAATGGTATGGTGGCGGTAGTTGCTATATATGGAATCGCATGGATGAGTAACACATATTTCGAAAATTATAAACCCGAAATGCAGGCTATGCTCACCGACCTTGTATCAAATTATCCGTGGACAATAGCCATAGCCTTCTTCCTGGTATCAGTATTAATAAATTCACAAGGTGCCGTTGTTGTAAGTATGCTTCCTCTTGCCTACTCTCTTGGCATCGAGGGATGGATACTCATAGGCGTTATGCCATCGGTATATGGCTATTTCTTCATTCCTAACTATCCATCAGATATTGCTACAGTAAACTTCGACCGATCGGGAACAACTATTATTGGCAAATATCTGCTTAACCACTCATTCATGGCTCCAGGACTGATACATATCGTAACATCAACAATTGCCGGCATCGGCATTAGTTACGTTTTCCACTTTGTATTGGGACTGTATTAGAGAGTTGGAAGATTGGTGATTTAGTAGATTAGTGGTTTAGTAGATTAGTAGATTGGGAGATTGGAACATTGAACATTTACATATTCCAAGTTATTGTTTAGTTTATTAGTTTAACAAAACGGGGTGGCAT
>DGRY01000138.1 GCA_002391185.1 Prevotella sp. UBA4376 | reverse complement strand
CAAGCCATGGACATAATGCCGGCTACACCCTGTTGGGCCGTATGTTTGCATTGGGACAAGTGCAGGGCATTCTTGCCACCGTTGACCGTGAATTGGGTATTGAATACAAACAACCAGGATTTTTTGATTAAGCAGCCCTACCCATCCCCGTGTACGAAGCAAGCTTCGTAATTGAATATGGAAATATGGAAATATGGAAAAATGGAAATATGGAAAAATGGAAAGATGGAGATATTATATCAGCGAGCTGATAATTTTCAATCTTTCAATCTTTCAATATTTCAATCTTTCAATCTTTCAATCTTTCAATATTTCAATCTTTCAATCTTTCAATATTTCAATCTTAGATAGGGGGGGATGGGCTTATTTATATAATAGTTATGAAACTAAACGATATTCTAAAGAGCGACTTTAATGCCGCAGAATGGGAAGAAAAAGGATATATTCTTCCAAAATTTGACATTGCAGCTTTGCGCGAGAAAACAGCAAAGCAACCAACATGGGTACACTTTGGAGGAGGCAATATTTTCCGTGCGTTCCCAGCTGCAATCCTTAACGATGCACTGAACACAGGAAAATATGATCGTGGTGTGATTGTTGCTGAAACCTTCGACTTTGAAGTAATCGACAAGGCTTATGCACCATATAACAACCTTTCACTTTCTGTATCTCTTCAGAGCACAGGAACAATAGAAAAGAAGGTGATTGCATCTGTAACCGAGGCTTTGAAAGCCGATTATCAGTTTGCCGACTGGGCACGCCTTGTTGAAATCTTCCGCAATCCTTCATTGCAGATGATTTCATTCACTATCACCGAAAAGGGCTACAGCTATAACGATGCCGACCTTGCACGTGGATTAAAGCCAGTGTTTGCAATGGGTAAGGTGTGTGCACTGCTGCTTGAGCGTTTCAATGCAGGCAAACTGCCACTCACCGTTCAGAGCATGGACAACTGCTCACATAATGGCGACAAGGTTAAAGCAGGAGTGTTTGCATACGCAGAAAAGTGGGTTGCCGATGGACTTGCTCCACAGGCGTTCCTCGACTATCTGAAGGACGAAACAAAGATTACCTTCCCATGGTCAATGATCGACAAGATTACACCTCGTCCACATGAGAAGGTTAAGGAAATGCTTGCTGCCGACGGATTTGAAGACAACGACTATATTGAAACAGAGAAGCACACCTTCACTGCACCTTTCGTGAATGCCGAAGAAGTGCAGTATCTTGTTATTGAAGACAACTACACCAATGGACGTCCTCCATTGGATCTTGGTGGTGCACTCTACACCACACGCGATACTGTTGACAAGGTAGAAACAATGAAGGTTACAACCTGTCTTAATCCTCTTCACACAGCAATGAGCATCTATGGCTGCATGCTTGGTTACACACTCATCTCTGCCGAAATGGCTGACGAGGATTTGCGTGCATTCATTCAGAAGATTGGTTATATGGAGGCAATGCCAGTTGTTACCGACCCAGGAGTGCTTAACCCTTACGAATTCATTGGAGCAGTAATCAATCGCCGTTTGCCTAATCCTTTCATGCCAGATGCACCTCAGCGCATTGCATCAGACACGTCGCAGAAGTTGCCTATTCGCTTTGGAGAAACCATCAAGAAATATATTGCACGTGGACTTGACATGAGCAATCTTGTGCTCATCCCCTTGACACTTGCAGGCTATGCACGTTATCTCAAGGGCATAAAGGACGATGGCACATCATTTGAACCATCACCCGACCCAATGCTCGAAGAGTTACAGGCAATTGTTGCCCCACTTGAAATTGGTAAAGAAAACCAGGACTACAGCTGTTTGAAGCAACTATATAGTCGCAAGGATGTCTTCGGCTTAGATCTTTATGAAGCAGGTCTTGGCAATCAGATAGAAGCAATGGTTAAGGAACTTTATGCCGGTAAAGGAGCTGTTCGTGCCACCCTTCACAAATACACATTGGCACGATAATGGTGTTTCCTGTAGTGAAAAAGTTTCGCATAATGGATATTTTGAAGAATTAAATTTCTTTGAGAGAGTAAAGAAAAAGGGATGCGCTCACGCGTATCCCTTTTTTTGTTTCCGAGTAATCACTCGAACCAAATAATATAACCACTAATACAAATATCCTTAGAATTAAGGAGTAAACCTAAAAAAACACTATTTTCTAACTATTCTTATTTGTGTATTGTTTCATTTATTTTTTTTTGATGATGCAAAGATAGATAATATTTTTTTTACGCTATTACTTAATGGTTTCATAAACTTTGTGCTACGTTACATTGTATCGTGATGTAACAAATAATAATGTTTAAGATATAATATTTCCAGTTTTTTATGTCAATAAGGATATGTGTTGTATCAAAAAACAAAAATAGTTGCTAAAAAATTTTGAAGTATTTGTTTTTTTCCTTACATTTGTGTTAAGAATATTTTATTAGATTTTAGTAGTTATTTACTTCGCAATTGATTAGAGAATGGATCCACAGTTCGTTCTAAAGACATTTTGCCTTGATGAAAAACATTATATTGATAGCACGTCAAACTGTTATTTAATTTATGTAGCTCAAGGAAATATGGTAGCCCATATCGGCAATAATCTTCGTAGGTTGCCTGAGGGCTTTCTAATGGCTTTGCCTGTTGAGAGCAAGGTCACGTTACAATCTTTGTCTGCAGAAACAGAAATTGTATCTATTTGTTTTGATGAAATACCAAAAACAATTGATATAGATGATAGCATTGTTTCTGCTGTAGAGGATAAACAACAGCATCCTCATTATAGAAATGTTATTAACTCGCCTGATTTAATAAAGTCTTTCTTTCAACACACGGCCAATCTTCTTCGTAAGGGGATAAACAGCAGTGAGATACGGCTCATGCGTATGAAAGAACTTTTCTTTCTTCTAAGAAAAACGCTTTCTGTAGAGGAATTCTCTCGTTTTCTAAAACCTCTTGCCTCAATCCGAGGAAATTTCAAGGCGCGTGTGCTGAGAGTAGTTGACAACACTATGAGTGTCAATCAACTTGCTGCTGCTGTAGGTATGACACGTAGTAATTTTCTGTTAGTCTTCAAGGCTGAATTTAATGAAACTCCAAGTAGTTGGTTATTGCGTAGGCGCTGCAATGATATTGTTTCCTATTTTCATACTCACGATGTGCCTTTGAAGGTAGCCTATCAAGATCTTAGATTTTCAACAATAAGCAATCTTGCTGCTTTCTGTAAGAGGTATATAGGAAAGACTCCACGTGAAATAAGACAAGAAAGAGAACAATCTTCTCTGTAGTAAAAAAAAATTTGGTTATGTGGTACAACCTATTGTATTTTTTTATATCTTAGCCCTCGTGATATAACTTTAATAATACGCTTATGACAAACATTCCAACAGTATTCTGGCTTGTACCAGTAGCTTCTATAGTAGCCTTGTTAATGGCATGGTATTTCTTTTGCAGCATGATGAAGTGCGACGAAGGAACACCTCGTATGCGTGAAATTGCGCGATATGTGCGCGAGGGTGCAATGGCTTATCTTAAACAGCAGTATAAGGTGGTGTGCTATGTGTTTATAGCTCTTGCCATTATCTTTGCCTTCATGGCTTATGTGCTGAAAGTGCAGAATCCGTGGGTTCCTGTTGCTTTTTTAACGGGAGGTTTCTTTTCGGGACTTGCAGGATTTTTTGGTATGAAAACTGCCACTTATGCCTCTGGGCGTACAGCCAATGCAGCCCGTCAGGGGCTCGATAAAGGACTCAGTATTGCTTTTCGTTCTGGGGCAGTTATGGGACTTGTTGTTGTGGGATTGGGCCTTCTTGATATAGCTATGTGGTTTCTCATACTTAATTATTTCTATGAGGGCGAACCAATGGGCCTTGTAACCATTACAACAACAATGCTCACTTTTGGTATGGGCGCTTCTACCCAGGCTCTTTTTGCCCGCGTTGGTGGTGGAATATACACAAAGGCAGCCGATGTGGGGGCTGATATAGTAGGAAAGGTTGAAGCTGACATTCCTGAGGATGATCCCCGTAATCCTGCAACGATAGCAGATAATGTGGGTGATAATGTGGGTGATGTTGCTGGCATGGGAGCAGATTTGTATGAGAGCTATTGCGGTTCTATTCTTTCAACAGCTGCTCTTGGTGCGACTGCTTTTGCTATGACTCCCGATGTACAGATAAAGGCTATTATAGCCCCAATGATTATAGCAGCAGTGGGCATATTCCTTAGTATTATAGGTATATTTCTTGTTCACACCAAGGAAGGTGCTACTATGAAAAATTTGCTTAACTCTTTGGCCCTTGGCACAAATACAGCTGCTTTGCTAATAGCTATAGCTTCCTTTGTTATTCTTTATCTGCTTGGAATTTCTAATTGGATAGGACTTTCGTTCTCTGTTATCTCGGGTCTTGTGGCAGGAGTCATCATAGGGCAAGCAACAGAATATTACACTTCGCATAGCTATCGCCCCACAAAGAAGATTGCTGAAGCAGGGCAAACAGGTTCAGCAACTGTTATAATAAAAGGTATAGGTACAGGGATGATTTCAACTTGTATTCCTGTTCTTACAATTGGAATAGCTATTATGTTGAGCTATCTGTGTGCCAATGGTTTTGACATGAGTTTGTCGGCAGAAAGTATTTCTCATGGATTATATGGAATAGGTATAGCAGCAGTAGGAATGCTTTCTACTCTTGGAATCACCCTTGCCACAGATGCTTATGGGCCTATTGCCGATAATGCTGGAGGAAATGCCGAAATGAGTGAGCTTGGCGAGGATATTCGTCATCGCACAGATGCTCTTGATGCTCTTGGTAACACCACGGCAGCAACAGGAAAGGGCTTTGCTATTGGTTCGGCAGCTCTAACAGCTCTTGCACTTCTTGCAAGTTATGTGGAAGAGGTGAAAATGGCTATGATTCATGCTGTGCAAGGTGGACAGCAGTTTTTTGACTCGGCAGGAAAGATCTTTGATCCGTCGTCAGCCACAATGCCTGATTTCATGAATTTCTTCCAAGTAACACTTATGAATCCAACAGTTCTTGTCGGCGCATTCATTGGAGCAATGGCTGCTTTTTTGTTCTGTGGTCTCACCATGGAGGCTGTGGGACGTGCTGCACAGAAAATGGTTGTTGAGGTGCGGCGTCAGTTCAAAACCATTGCAGGCATACTTGAAGGAAAGGCAACTCCCGACTATGGGCGTTGTGTGGAGATATCTACCAAGGCAGCTCAACATGAGATGATTCTTCCAGCTTTTCTTGCCATAGTTATTCCTATTGTTGTGGGGTGTGTGCTTGGTGTTGCAGGTGTGTTAGGACTTCTTGTAGGCGGACTTTCAGCAGGTTTTACACTTGCTGTGTTTATGGCAAATGCAGGTGGCGCATGGGATAATGCCAAGAAGATGGTTGAAGAAGGTAACTTTGGTGGTAAGGGTTCGTTTGCTCATAAGGCAACTATAGTTGGTGACACCGTTGGTGATCCTTTCAAAGACACCTCAGGGCCTTCTCTTAATATTCTTATTAAACTGATGTCAATGGTAAGTATTGTCATGGCTGGTTTAACTGTAGCCTTTCTTTAATTATGATCTGGGGGCGTGTTCCCCAGATTATAATAGTCTTGATATATGATAATTTCAACTTTCGCAAGCAAGCGTAGCTTGCGTAAGTTGAATATCTTATTTTTTTTCCTTTGCTTTTTTTGCAAACTCAAACAGAGCTAAAGGCAAATGGCAATATCCATCAGGATTCTTGTCCAGATAGTCCTGA
>DGRY01000124.1 GCA_002391185.1 Prevotella sp. UBA4376 | reverse complement strand
GTGCGCCCTATAACAGTGAGCAATGCTAATCAATATGTAACACGCCCAATAGATGCTGCTTTGGTGCTTAACACACCTTTCTCGCTCTATCGCAGTATTGGCAAGAATGTGTTCTTTGTGCCTTCGTATTTTGATAACGACAAGGAAATGGCAAGCGTGTATTCGCCTGTTCACATACCAGCAACCGACATGCAACCTTTCAAGAAAAAGAATGTTGTTGTGCTTATTGTTGAGAGTTTCGGACGCGAATATATCGGGGCTTTGAATAAAGACCTTGACGGCGGAAAATACAAGGGCTACACGCCATTCGTTGACAGTCTTATTGCCAAGAGCACCACTTTCCGCTATAGTTTCTGCAACGGACGAAAGAGCATTGATGGTATGCCAAGTATTCTGTCGAGCATACCAATGTTTGTGGAGCCTTTCTTCCTCACTCCTGCCTCTATGAACCATGTTACCGGTTTGGCTGGAATATTAGGGCACGAGGGCTATCAAACAGCTTTCTTCCATGGCGCACAACGCGGAAGTATGGGCTTTATGGCATTTGCCAAGAGCACAGGATTCCAGGAATACTACGGACGCGAAGACTTTGACAAGGACAAGCGCTTTGATGGCGACAAGGATTTTGACGGCACATGGGCTATATGGGACGAACCATTCCTACAGTATTATGCCACAAAGATGGGCGAGATGAAGCAGCCTTTCATGACAGCTGTTTTCACAGCCTCATCACATCATCCTTATGTTGTTCCCGAGAAATATAAGAAGGTGTATCCCGAAGAGGGAATAATCATTCACAAGTGCATTCGCTACACCGATATGGCTATTCGCAAGTTCTTTGAGAATGCTAAAAAGCAACCTTGGTACAACAACACAATCTTTGTGCTTACAAGCGACCACACAAACCTGAGCGATCACGAGCAGTATCAAACCGATATAGGTGGTTTCTGCTCACCTATCATAATTTTTGAGCCAGGAAGCGACCGCAAGCCTGAGATTCAAGACAAGGTGGCCCAGCAGATTGATATTCTGCCTACTGTTCTTGGCATGCTCAACTATCCAAAGCCTTATTTCGGTTTTGGTATCGACGTGCTCAACACTCCAAAGGAGGAGACATGGGCAGTTAACTATCTCAACGGCATTTATCAGTATGTGAAACATGGATATGTGCTGCAGTTCGATGGCAACAAAACAAAAGCCATCTATGCCCTCGACGACAAACTCATGAAGCACAATCTGCTTGGCAAGGTGAAAGAGCAGGCACAGATGGAGAAAGAGGTGAAAGCCATCATACAGCAATATATGTTCCGCATGGTAAACGACAAGCTTTCGGCTAAATAAAAAAACGTGGTATGAAGAAATTACTCAACTACTTAGTTTATGTCATAGTCTATGGCACATGGTATGTGGCTTCGCTGCTGCCATTGCGTGTTCTTTATATCTTTTCCGACTTTCTTTATCTGCTCATTGCTCATGTGGTGAAATATCGCCACAAGGTGATATGGAAGAACCTTAACAACTCGTTCCCAGAAAAGAGCGATGCAGAACTAAGACAGATAGAGAAAGATTTCTACCACTATTTCTGCGACTATCTTGTTGAAACAATAAAGGGAATGAGCATGAGCGAAAAGCAGATTCGCCGTCGCATGACATTCTCGGGAACAGACAAGTTGAACGAGTGCTGGGAAAAAGGTCAGTCGTGTGCCGTTTATCTGGGACACCTGGGCAACTACGAGTGGATAACCTCTTTGCCTTTCTGGGTGAGCGACAAGGGACAATGCTGTCAGATTTATCATCCATTGGAAAATGAGTATTTTAACAAGATTTCGGTTCACGTGCGCGAGCGCCATGGAGCATTATGTATTCCAATGGCCGAATCGTTGCGACGAATTGTTGACTTCCGCAAGAAGGGCAAACCAATAACTATTGGATATATCGCCGATCAGGTGCCTTTCTGGAACAACATCCACCATTGGCTCAACTTCCTTAACCAAGACACACCTGTACTCACAGGAAGTGAGCGACTGATAAAGAAAACCAATCAAGCTGTTTTCTATGCCGACGTAACAAGAGTGTCGCGTGGGCACTATCATTGCGACATGAAACTCATAACCACAGAAGCCACAAAATACGAGGATTGGCAGCTAACAGACATCTATTTCAATCTTCTTGAAAAGACCATTCGTCGCAACCCTGGCATATATCTGTGGAGTCACAACCGCTGGAAGCGTTCACACGAGGAATTCAACATTCGTTATAATCCCGAAAACGGCAGAGTGGATTTGCGAGACATCAATATCATCAAGGCTGAGAAAGGAATCAAGTAACGTGTTTATTAATGTGGAATTACGAATGTGGAATTTGGACTGCGTAGCTGGCTGTTCTCGAAGGGAGGTAAAGCAATTAGTCGCACTTCGTGCGATGTTGAGTTGTTCAATTATAAATTGCCAATTAATAATTCTAAATTTGTAATTCCAAGTTTCTTTTCGTCCGAGCACTCGGACGATTAAAAATCACCCCCTTGCAAGCCGTCCGAGCACTCGGATAGCGTGAAAGAGAGTTCCAAAATGCCGTCCGACTGCTCGGACAGAGAAAAATTAAGCTTTGTCAGACCGTCCGGCTACTCGGACGATTAAAAATTAACCCCTTGCAAGCCGTCCGAGCACTCGGATAGCGTGAAAGAGAGTTCCAAAATGCCGTCCGACAGCTCGGACAGAGAAAAATTAAGCTTTGTCAGACCGTCCGAGCACTCGGACGATTAAAAAATCCCCACTTGCAAGCCGTCCGAGTAGTCGGACAGCAAAAAACAGCGAGTTTTTATCAGATTGCGATCCCATCCCTTTTGGGGTTTCTGTCCCCCGGGAACGGGGAAACCGAAGGGGTTGTAAAGACTATTGAGGCTGGGGAGAGGCTGAAGCAGCTATCAAACTTCCTAAACAACACATCGAAAGTCTCAAAGTCGCTTTCCATCAGTTGTCGCTTTGGGTCTTTTATCCAATAGAGCCTTGTATTGTCATCATACATTGTAGCAATGAGCGAATAAGAACTTGGTGCACCAATAAGATAGTTGCATTGAGAAAGCATATACAAATCCTCTTCGCCTGTACCTTGTGGAAAATGCACATATTCTGCCCCTAAAGCATCCCTATAGAAAGCCTGATTAAGCTTTGGATCGTTGCCACATATAAAGATATCTATGCGCCTATCAGGATTAGCCTCTTTCTGAATGCAAATAAACTGCTTGATGGCATTGAGATACTGCTCATCGGTATAGAAAAATCTGCCGTTCATGAAAGTCTTATAGTCGCCACGACGAATGTGCACGCCCAACTTCACAGAATCCTTATAAGGCATCAGCTTTTTATCAACCACCTTGTGAATAACATCATCAAAGGCAAAAAGTTCTCTTATCTCATCAATGTACTTCATAAATAGCTTTGGATAGCGCACATGCCATCCCTTCACCAATACATTCTTGTGGCGGTTGATAACAGCCTCCTCCTCACTATAATCATCCTTGAACGAGGTGTATTCAACTGTAGGCATCAAATGCAGTTTGGCTGCATATTTGGCAAGGAAATAAACAATAAACTTGTGATATCTGGTATGTGTAATATGAAAAAAGGGATACTTATAAGCAAAGCGCATAGACACACTCTTGCGTCCGTGCTCTCTTGCCCAAGCATACACATGGCCATACTGAAAAATGTTGTTGGCCATACGGCCCTTGTCGGCTACATAAATCATAGTTTTTTAGAAAGATTATTATTACAAAAGTTCAGAAATTTTCTGGTCTATGGCAGGAAACGTGAAATCAAAGGCTCTCGCCTCTACTCCCTGCAAAATCTGTTGCTGCAAAGCAGAATCTGTTAACAACCTATACGCTGTATCGGCAAAAGCCCTCTCATCGCCAACAGGAACAAGCATACCAGCCTTCCCGCTATTGAGTATTTCCTTCGGTCCTGTAGGACAATCGGTTGACACCATCAGTTTTCCAAGCAGAAGTCCTTCAACCAACACAGTTGGAAGTCCCTCAAACTTTGCACTATGCAACAACAACTTACAATTCTTAATCCATGGATAAGGATTGCTCTTAAAGCCAAGGAACTCCACATCGTTGTTTATTCCCAAGTCAACAGCAGTCTGTTGCAACTGTTCCTCAGATTTTCCCTTGCCAATAATATATAGTTTCTCGTCAACACCTTTTTCCTTACGCAAAATAGCGTATGCCTTCAGTAAGGTTGTTATATCCTTCTGCGACTCCTCCAAACGCTCTATTGCCAGAAAATAAGGCTTGTTTATACGTTCATCAGCAACCTTCTCTTCGGCATTTCTTCGAATCACATTCTGATCCTTGGCATTGTAGATAACAAACAGCTTGTCCCTCAGTTCTGGGAACAATCTACATCCCTCCTCCTTCATAGCCTTTGAGATGGTAACAACACAATTATAGTTTTCAAGTTGCTTTCTTATTCGCTTCATGCGCTTAGGATTTTGAGCCATGCTCTGCGCAAAACTGAAATGGAAGAAAGCAATCTTCTTTGTGTGAACCGATTTTAGGAAAGAATAGGCACAACAATCAAAATCAATAAACAAATCAGTTGTCTTTGCAAGCTTATGAATGTTATGCTGCGTTTTCCTTCTTAGAATGGGATTCATCATCTCACCATACAGTTTGGTAAATCTCCCAGCCTGCTTGGCCACACGTTTCTGAGGCACACTCGTGAGCAGTTTCATACGATTAAAGTATATCACATTCACATTCTTCGGTATTCTGTTGCGGAAAACCTCAAGATTGCCCATATAAGTGGCAATAGCCAACGTGATATTATAATGCTCGTCTTTGGCCAAATATCTAAGATACTCAACCAACACCGTGTCTATGCCCCCATCAAGAAAGCGCGACATCAGGAAAACTATGTTCTTCTTTCCGTTCTCGTTCATAAAAACAAAGATAATCCAATTTTGTTGATTAACAAAATGTTTGTATGTTTTTATATGTTTCGCCTGCTCTATATTTGTTTTTTTTACTACCTTTGTAAAAAATTAATTTTTTGTATAATCCTCAGCGTAAATCAGCAAAAACAAAGAGAAAAAATGCTTCCACTCGTTAGCGTAATTATACCAAACTACAATCATGCTCCTTATCTTAAAGAGCGTATTGACAGCGTACTTGCACAAACATACAAGGAGTTTGAAGTTATGATTCTTGACGACTGCTCTACAGACAACAGTAAAGAAATCATAGAAAACTATCGCAATAACAAGCATATAAGTCAGATTATATTTAACGAGAAAAATACTGGCAACACATTTATACAATGGAACAACGGTATTAGTATTGCTAAAGGCAAATATATATGGATTGCTGAAAGTGATGATGTTGCTAAACCAACCTTTCTTGAACGGCTCGTTTCCGAACTTGAGAAACATCCTGAGGCTGCCTTTGCTTTCTCTCATTCACACATGATTGATCAAGACAGTCGGGTACTTGAACACGACTTCAATCCTGGCATTCAAACAGGCGAAGCTATTCTTTGGGAAAGTCGCAAATTCTCCATCAACAAAATGTTGAAATTCAACTATGTGCAGAATGCCAGCATGGCAATATTCAGAGCCGACCTATACCCACAGATAGATTCATCATATCAAAACTACCGCTATTGTGGTGACTGGGCTTTCTGGATGTATATGGCTCAGAAAGGAAAGATTATAGAAGTGTGTGATAAACTCAACTTCTTTCGCCAGCATCCAAACAAGGTAACAAACAAGTCGATGAGCGACGGACGTCGTTGGCGCAATCAAGGACCTATCCTAAAATCGTTCATCTCCTTGCTTAAACTCAATAAATGGCAGGAACGTTGTTTGCGTGGACGCTGGGCTCGTAGATTGAAACATTCAGAGCTCGACAATGAGCAACGCGAAGAAATGCGACAGCTCACCCCAGAAATATTCGGAGGAAACGAATTAGACATCATCTGCTACGAAATAGGAAAGCTATTCGGTTTCCTAAAGTAAGAATTAAAATGAACATAGAAAATGATATCAATTATAATACCAGTCTATAACGCAGAAAAAACTATACTTAAATGCGTAGATAGCGTTATTTCTCAAACATACCATGATTGGGAAATAATTCTTGTTAATGACGGCAGTAAGGACAAATCAGAAAACATCTGCAGATGCTTGTGCGAAAAAGACGCACGAATTAAGCATATTTATAAAGATAATGGAGGTGTTAGCTCGGCTCGTAACAAAGGTCTTGAAATAGCCCAAGGAGAATGGATTGCATTTTGCGATTCTGATGATTGGGTCAATAATGATTATCTCGAAAATTTAGCAAAATATACAGAATATGATTATGTCATTTCTGGTATTATAAGACATCCTAAGGCACACCATACTTTTATACACGATAAGTCCTTTATTAATGAAAGTATAAAAGATTATCTAACTTATAATTATCTTTGGAATGGCTCTCCTTGTGCCAAATTGTTTAAGCGTTCTATTATTACAGAAAATAATATAAGATTTGACGAAAAATTAAAATCTTACGAAGATACTGCATTTTGTTTGCATTATATATTTTATTGCAATAGTATACGTTTGATTCCCTATGCTGGATATAATTACGATGAGCCTTTTTCTAAATGCATTCCAGATAAATATCCTATAAAATTGGAACAGGTAAAATATTATTTTGATGCCATTGACAAACCTTTGGAAAAGCTATGTTCAAAATGGAAATGCAAGAAACCTATAATGGAATGTAGCTTCTTAGCACATTGTGGATATAGTCAAATTCTTGATAAGCAGAACGATGAGGAATTCTACAATACATACATGGCTATTTATCCAGAACCAAGTAGAGATAAATTCTACAATACTCCATATCTGAGTCCTGTATATTTTTGCGTAGAACAAGTGCTTAAAGAATATAAATATAAGCAGTACAGAAAAGCAATTAAACACGCAAAGGCTTTGGTAAACATATATGGCGACAAACTTGATAGCGTGAACTTAAGAAAGGGCAAAGACAAACTCTATCTCAAACTCATTAAAAATAAAATGTTTAGACTTGTAATCGTTGCAGCAGCAATACTTGATTGCAATAAGCATTAATTTTTCTACATTTTCGCTTTGCTTGCTCAGAAGATAAAGTCGATGAACATACAAAACGTGAATAAGAGAAAAGGACAATTGTTCAATTTGTCTTTTTTCTTTCTAACAGTTTTGCTACTATGGTGAACTGGTAGGTGGCATCAAGTACGGCATGAATAAAGCCGGGGATGCCGTCAAGGAATCCCTTCTTCAACACATACGACTTGAAGAAACGGAACATAGGACGATAAAGCAGAGCACCCGCGCCATAGTTTTTCTTTCTACGACGTGGTAACTCATAGTCGGAATAGGTGTTGTTCTTGCGAATAATGTCTGCCACGCTATCGTTTGCAAGATGTTCAAAAGCTAAATCCAAACGACTTCTTGGAATGCGCTCCACACGTCCTTTAATCTCAGGAGAAGTGTGGATAACGGGTGGCCAATAGCTCTTGTCCTTGCGAAGGAAGCGTAGAATATAGTCGGGATAGCTGCTGTGCATCATTCGTCCCATGAAATAGTTCTTGCGAGGAATGGCTATTCCTTCTGGACAATCGCCAGCGTTCACACGTGAATAGAGATAATCACGAAGGGAAGAAGAGACTATCTCGTCGGCATCAACAACAAGCACCCAAGGATAACGAGCTTCATCAATAGCAAACTGACGGGCAGGCTCTACAATCTTGTGTTCCCCCTTTGGGAAAGTAACTATCTTGCAGCCATTCATGCGGGCAATGTCAAGAGTGCTGTCTGTGCTCTCCATGTCACAGATAAGAACCTCGTCAAAGGTTCTCACAGCATCGATAACTCTCTGCAGATGCTTTTCTGCATTATAGGTGTTGATAACTACAGATATTTTGTTTTCTTCCTTCATAGAGAACAAAGATACTCATTTTTTTCAAATTCTTGCAGAATACAACAAGAAAATAAAAACATGCTCCACATATCTTCTTTCATCTTCCTTTATCTTCTAAACAAGCGTAGCTTGCGAAAGTTTAATCAATATTATTTTGCGACAAATTATCCAACCCTTGACAATAGCGGTTGATGATGGCGCATACGCAACTGTCAGACCATACGTTCTCGGCTGTTTCTATCATATCTATTATGGTGTAAATAGGCAGGATTATTCCCATGATTCCTACAGGGGCGCCTGTACCACTCATTAAAGAGAGGGTGAGGAAATAGCAGCCCATAGGTACACCTGCATTACCAACGGCTGAGATGACAGAGATGAAAAGCCACAGGAACATACTCGCAAGAGATAGTTGTATGCCTCCGTTCTGCATAACAAAAAGTGATGTTACAAGTATAAAGGCTGCACAGCCATTCATGTTTATTGTGGTACATATTGGCAACACAAAACGTGCTATCTTTGAAGAAACGCCTAACCGCTTTTCGGCAGTCTCCATTGTTACAGGAAGAGTGGCTGCGCTACTCTTTGTGAAAAGAGCCATTAACAAAGCAGGACTCATGCTACTCATGGTACGAACAGGATTAATACCCCTTGCCAAAAGGAACAAAGGTAATACTACAAAGAATTGTATGGCATTTCCACCAAGGATAACAGCTACATATTTTCCTAAAGAGTCGAAAACAATACCTGCATTTACTTGGGCCGACAACTGAGCAGCAAAAGCAACAATACCCAAAGGCAGGGTCCATATAAGAGCCCGAATAAGCAGGAATAACAAATCCTGAAGTCCATGAAAAAGATTTACTACTGTTTTCTTGCCATCAGAATCTGGTAGTTTTGCCAATCCTATTCCTATTGCAAAAGCCAATAACAATATAGACAGAACATTTCCTTCAAGAAATGGTTGCACTATATTATTTGGAATGACTCTTAGAATATGCTCAAGATAAGATAATGTACCAAGATCCTGAGGTAGTTCGCTATTTCCTTTGCTTACCACATCAAGTGGCAGATTACCAGGTGTAACTATCAAATAAAGCAACAAGCCAACAAAAGCTGCGGCAAAGGTGGTGAGCAAGGTAAAGGTGATGGTATGGCGGAATATTCGTCCTGTGTCTTTTTGATTTCCAAAAGAAGCAAGGGTGGTTATTACCGCTAAAGAAATTGTAGGAACAGCCAACAGTTGGAATAATCGAGTATAAACTGTAGCTATGAAATTCATAAACTCATGCAGCCATGACTGGTTGATGAGTCCAAGCAAACCGCCTGCTATAAGTGCGCCAATCCATAATACCAACTGTCGTTGTTGGCTATTCTTATCTCTCTTTTTTAGTGATGTTTCAGCCATATTCTTCTGTTTTTGTATCTATAGATGCAAAAGTAAATATTATATGGATGGCGCACAATAGCATTATTGTGGTATTTTTACATTTTTAGAAAATATTCATGTACACGCAGATCAGAATCTAATTCGGGATGAAAGGCTGTAACAAGTTGTTTGCCCTGACGTGCAGCCACAATACGTCCATCAACCTCTGAGAGAACCTCTACCCCCTCGCCAACAGATTCTATATATGGCGCACGAATGAAAGTCATGGGTATTGAGCCAATTCCTTTAAACGTGTCTGTCGTGGAGAAACTGCCCAACTGTCTGCCGTAGGCGTTTCTCTTTGCCTTGATGTTCATAGTTCCAAGGTGCTGCTTGTCGATAAGAATAAGTCCGGCACAGGTGCCAAAAACAGGAAGTCCCTCCTCTATTGCCTTTTTTATTGGCTCAAAAAGATTTTCATCCTTCATTATCTTCATAATGGCAGTACTCTCGCCTCCTGGGATAATGAGTCCGTCTTTGTGTCGTTGCCAGTCTTCAAGGTTACGCACCTGAAATGTTTCCACTCCAAGTTTATGGAGTATTTGCTCGTGTTCGGCAAAAGCTCCCTGAAGTGCCAATATAGCTATATTCATACGCTTCGCTATTGAATAGTGAATATTGAATAAAATAAAGCGCAAAGCACTTTTAAATAATTCAAAACTCGAAATTCATCATTTCGTAATTAAAATAATTCCACATTCAAAATTCATAATTCATAATTCATTTTCCTCTCTCCTCCATGATGAGTTTTATTTCGCTCTCGTTAATTCCCACCATAGCCTCACCAAGATCTTCGCTGAGTTCTGCAAGAATCTTGGGATTCTGATAGTTGGTAACAGCCTTAACTATTGCCTGTGCACGCTTTTCGGGATTACCACTCTTAAAGATACCACTTCCCACAAACACACCCTCTGCTCCCAGCTGCATCATCAAGGCTGCATCGGCAGGAGTAGCCACACCACCCGCAGCAAAGTTCACAACAGGCAGTTTTCCGTTGTCATGAACAAACTGCACCAACTCATAAGGCACTTGCAACTGCTTTGCTGCCTCATATAGTTCGTCTTCAGAAAGCGAGGTGATACGACGAATCTCACTCTGCATCTTGCGCATGTGACGAACAGCCTGAACTACATCGCCTGTTCCTGGCTCGCCCTTAGTGCGAATCATGGTAGCACCCTCGTTAATACGACGGAGAGCCTCGCCAAGATCGCGTGCTCCACACACAAATGGTACGTTGAACTTACGCTTGTCAATATGATAAACATCATCGGCTGGTGAAAGAACTTCGCTCTCATCAATATAGTCAATCTCTATAGCTTCAAGAATCTGAGCCTCTACAAAATGTCCAATACGGCATTTAGCCATTACAGGAATAGACACAGCCTCCTGAATACCTTTTATCATCTTTGGGTCGCTCATGCGCGAAACACCACCTGCCGCACGAATATCAGCAGGAATTCTCTCTAACGCCATTACAGCACAAGCACCTGCAGCCTCAGCAATACGAGCCTGTTCTGGTGTTGTTACATCCATTATCACTCCGCCCTTGAGCATCTGAGCCAAGTTGCGGTTCAAAGTAGTTCTATCTTCCATATACTTTCCTTTATATTCCGTCTATAATCCGTCTATATCGCCGTTAATATTATTTTGGCGGCAAAAGTATATGGAAAGAAAGAAACCGACAAACGCCAGTTCCCATTTCAATAACTATTGGCTACGTTTTTAATAATTATCTTTTTCTCCACACACCTGGCGACACTCCATGCTGGTTTTTGAAGAATGCCACAAAGCGAGATTCGTTAGAAAAACCAAGGTGTGCAGATATTTCGCCCAAAGAAAGGCGTGAGGTTTTAAGAAGCGAGCAGGCTTCCTGCATGATATAATTAAAGATTAGCTGCTTGGGAGGATAGCCCACAACATCTGTTGTTACTCGTGAGAGATAACGAGTGGTAATAGCAAGTTTGTCGGCATAGAAAGCCACATCATGAGCCTCGCGATAATGTTGAGCCACAAGAGTGGTGAACTCATTATATATATCAGCCTTGCGTTGTAGAGTTTTCTCTGATTTGTTTATAGCTGTCGGCTCAGCCTTCACGCCATACACCACTTGTGCGTGCATATAGTCGTGAGCTCTACTTATGGCATCCTTCAGCGTATCGCCAAAGGCAAGACGAGTGGCTATAGCTGCCGAGAGAGTGCCTCCAACACCATGTTTCTGCCACCCTTCGGTATTTTCTGATGAGAAGAACTCTTTCTTTCCATCATAATACAAAAGAGCCGTGAGGCGGTTCTCCACCTGATGTCCTCCACGCAGCAACACAGCCTTTGCCCCCATGTCTGTCAGGCGTTTTGCAGCCATTATCATGTCGCTGTCTGAAGAAATATTCATGCCAAGCAACAGTTCTGCCTCGCTGCAACGCAACTGAATTATTGAAGCCTCGGGAATAAGAATCTGCTTCCATGCCTCAAGAGTTGCTTCTTTCATAAGTTGTTGCCCTTGAGAGTTAAGAATACCCGGAACAAGAATTATATGCCTGCAACCTATCACCTCGTTTCGCACAGCCTCAATAGTTTCTGCATCGCGAAGCAAACCAATCTTTATTGCTTTTGGATGATACTCGTCAACAATAGCCTTCACCTGTCCCACAACCATATCCTTAGGCAAATCCATAATATTAAGCATTCCGCCAGTATTCTGTATTGTTACAGCCGTAACAGCCGTTAGGGCATAGCCTTTCATAGCCTCAATAGTCTTGATATCGGCTTGAATACCAGATACACCCGTGTTGTCGGAACCGGTTATGGTTAATATAGCTGTGGGGCTATTCATAATTGCTATTCTTTAATTTGCATGCAAATAAGGTTATGATCCTTTCTTATAACCATATTCTATAAGAAGTTCATCGGTAAGATAAATATCGCTCATGCAATGCATATCAGCAATACCTTCTTCCATAAGCATGAAAACTTTCGATTCATAAACTTTGTCAAGAGCTTCCTCCAAAGAAATGTTTGCTTTTTCAGCGAAAGCCTTAACAATACGTCCATATTTCATCTGTAAAACAGTTCTATTTGTTTCCATCTATATAGCTCCTTTCTTTTTCAATAACGCCAAAATATCATCCACAATATACTCTTTAGAAAAAGTATGAAGAACATCATAATAAGGCACAATATAATCAGAAATGATACCCGTATGCTTCAATAAATGATAAGCATCACGAGCATTCATTTTTAGACGGTCGGCAACATTACCGACACAAAATATTGTAAAATCTAATGCCTCTGAATTCATATATTATATTTTCCAGCAAAAATATTACTTATTTCTGAAAAAAGCAAGTTCAAGAAAGAAAAAGACGTTTTTATATAAAATATCCTAACAACATTATTTCCAATATTCTAAGCAAAATTATCGTGTTTCTTTCTATTAATATATTTCTTAATCCTTTTTATAAGAGTTGGGGTGCATTCATTCATAATCGCCAAAGCGAAACCATAGAGGCTCCACTGACAAAGTCTTACATCCTCTGGTATGAAAGTAAAGCTGAATGTCATCCAGATTGCGAAGAAAATACCGGCATTTAATAAATGCTTTGTAATGGTTTTGCGATTTAGTTTCATTCTTTTATTTTTTGAGTTAACTAAAGTTTCGCAAGCGAATTATTTTACTTGAGATTTTAAAAAGAAGAAAATGTGTATGAATGGAATACGGCTCAGAATGAGCCTATAATGATTTTGATGCTTGGGTTTTTAGAAAGCATGCTTTCCAAGCCCAACATCAATATCATTATTCTCTTTCAGAAAGAATCCATTCATACACTAGAAAATAAAGTGCTGATGCACCAGTGCGCAATCGCGCAAAG
>DGRY01000081.1 GCA_002391185.1 Prevotella sp. UBA4376 | reverse complement strand
AGCCGATAGTCTAAGAATGCTTATAATGTCAAGTTTTCGGTTCCCTCAGAGGGCAGTCATTGTACACCATTTGTTCAGCCTGTTAATTTGTAAGCATGAAAAAAGGAGTTAGACTGTCTCTAACTCCTTGATTTTCAGCCTTTTATGTGGCGCTTTAGGATGGGCTTGAACCAACGACCCCCTGATTAACAGTCAGGTGCTCTAACCAACTGAGCTATTGAAGCATTAGTGCTAATCCTTTGTTTGATTGCGAGTGCAAAAGTACAACGTTTTTTTTATTCCACCAAACTTTTTGAGGAAAATTTTTCATTTCTTGCAAAAATACTGTAATTTTTTCGCTTTGCTGCTGCTTTCTCCTTATTATATATTACTTTTGTCCGAAGAAAAAAAAGAGTCGTAGGAAGTCAAAAGAAGATATGCCGCTTTAAAAGCGGCGGAGATAGGAGATAAATGCTTAGCAATTGAAGATTGGATAGTTGCAATACTTCCATATTTCATTATTTCCATCTTTCAATATTAATTCTAAATTATCTCCTTCTAACTTCTTTTATCTACATAGAATTTAAAATTAACACGAATAGCATGAAGAAGATATTTATTTCGTTGATGATTTTGCTGAGTTTGCCTGTTATGGCACAGAAAGACAAAGATCATGAATTTAAGATAGCTAAGAATCTGGATGTGTTCAGTTCTATCTATAAAGGGCTGGATATGCTTTATGTTGATACTTTGGATGCCGATACTGTTATTGGTAATGGTATTCAAGCAATGTTGCGTTCGCTCGATCCTTATACAGAGTATTATCCAGAGAGTGAGGTGCAGAAGCTCAAGATGATGGTTACTGGAAAGTATGCCGGTATAGGTGCGCTGATTCGTTTTAGTCCGAAATATAATTGCAGCTTTATAGAGGAGCCGTATGAGAATATGCCTGCTGCTGAGGCTGGGCTGAAGAAAGGTGATCTTGTGCTGGCTATTGACAACGAGTCGATGATGGGCAGAAGTACTCAGTATGTGAGTGAGCGTTTGCGTGGTGATGCGGGTACAAGTTTTGTGCTTCGGGTGAAACGACTTGCTACAGGCAAGGAACTAAAAGTGAAGATTGTTCGCCGTGCTATCCAAATGCCATCTGTTCCTTATTATGGTATGGTTACCGAAAAAACGGGATATATTAGTCTTACTTCGTTTACCGAAAACTGCTCAAAGGATGTTCGTAATGCTTTTATTGAGTTGAAGAAGCAAGGTATGAAGAATCTTGTTTTCGACCTTAGAAACAATGGAGGTGGTTTGGAGCAGGAGGCTGTTAATATAGTAAATATGTTCGTGCGTAAGGGTGTTACTGTTGTTTCTAACCGTGGAAAGCTCAAACGTATGAATCATGAATACAAGACAACTGTTGAACCTCTCGACACTATCATGCCTATTGTGGTGTTGGTAAATGGAAATTCGGCAAGTGCCAGCGAGATTACAAGTGGTGCTTTGCAGGATTTGGATCGTGCTGTTATTATGGGTACCCGTACTTTTGGTAAGGGACTTGTGCAGATGACTATAGATACTCCATATAATGGTAATCTTAAGCTTACCACAAATAAATATTATATTCCAAGTGGTAGATGTATTCAGGCTATTAACTACAAGCATAATCGTGGTGGGTATATTGAACATGTGCCCGATTCGCTTACAAAAGTGTTTTATACTGCAGGTGGACGAGAGGTGCGCGATGGCGGTGGTATAAAACCAGATGTTGTGGTTCATCCTGATACCGCTTCAACTATACAGACCTATCTCTTTGGGGTGATGGATTCAACCGAAACTGTGCTTGATTATGTAGCGAATTATATTGCTGAACATCCAACGATAGCTCCTGCTTCTGAGTTTGAAATCTCGGATGAGGAATATGAGAATTTTAAGAACTTTGTAGCTCAACATAAGTATCATTTTACAAGTATTACCGATAGACTTTGGAAGCAACTTGTTGAAGCTGCCAAGATAGAAGGATATTATGATGATGCTAAGGCAGAGTTTGATGCGTTCGCAAAGAATCTGAAACATGACATGCAACGTGATCTTGACTTGAATAAGAAAGACGTGAAAGAGGCTTTGGCTACAACTATTATTCCTGCATATTATTTCCAACGTGGTGGCATAATTTATGCGCTTCGCCACGATAGACAATTCAGCAAGGCACTCGAGTTGCTGAAGAACGAAAGCGAGTATAATAAATGCCTCACACCAAACCTCTCTAAAGAGGAAAGGAGAAGTAACAAGTAGAAAGTTAACTAATTTCGGGGTTTAAAAACCATTGCAGGTTATCATGAATTTGTCCTAAACGAATCCTAAAGGCATCCTAAAGGCATCTCGAAAGCATCTCGAACGCATCTCGAAGGGATATAAAAGCAGAAATGTAATAAAATGTGATTTTGTTGATTTCGAAAAACAATATAGACGGATTATAGAAGCATTATAGAGAAATAATAAACGTGTAGATTCGTTTTGTTGTTTAAAAACAAGAAAAACTGATAGGAAAGTGATATATTAAGGTGGAAAAACGGAAAAAAGAGCGGAAAAACGGCAAAATGTTTGGATGCTACGGAAAATATTCGTAATTTTGCACCGTTCAGTGGAATGAGGGGCTCCGAGAGAGCTCCTCATTTTATTTTAATATAACATATATGATTGACAAAAACGTCGTAAAAAAATTAGTTGACGAGTGGCTGCAGGATAAGGAATATTTCCTTGTTGACATAGAAATCAGCCAGGATGACAAAATCGTTGTTGAAATTGATCACGCCGATGGCGTGTGGATTGAGGATTGTGCAGAATTGAGCCGATTCCTTCAGGAGCGCCTGGGCGAGGAACTCG
>DGRY01000181.1:2277-4643 GCA_002391185.1 Prevotella sp. UBA4376 | reverse complement strand
ACAGCCTATATTATAAACTAAAATTATTATTTTTGCATTATGAAAGAATTAAGAGGACTCAGCTATGAGCGAAACAAGAAATTCCAATTCGCTATAGAATGCGGATATTTCGACACATGGGAGCAGGACCCTCGAAAATGGAAACACTCATTCGTAGGCGCATTCCTATGGAAATATCCATCAAGGGTAAAACTCCTTAATATCCTCAAGGATATTTTAGGCACCGTTCCTGAGTGGAGCGATCTGACTGACGAGACATTGCGTGACCTCGTAGATGAAATGACAGAGCAGGGCCTTGCAACATCTTCCATTAGAACGATGTGTGCAGAGCTGAAAGCCGTTCTGAATGAGAACATTCAGCATGTACAGTCAACTTCCTTTGCTAAAATCCTTTCCGTAAAGGGAACGGCAACAAAGTCAGTCTATCTTACAAGTCAGGAAATGGAACTTCTGTTGGCTTTCAAGCCTCGTACTGACACAGAGCACTATGTACACCGCAACTTCTGCGTGTCTATGCTCACAGGTGCAAGGCTTGTTGATACTTTGAAGCTAACCATCAGTAATTGTGACATCGATACAAACATGCTGTCGTATGTGCCTCAGAAAACTCCTGGCATTGTGGTGCATGTTCCTGTTGACGAACGCCACCATCTGCGAACGTTCCTTGCTGACGTATGCAAGTACGAACGATGCCTTGATACCTACAACGAGATACTGCGAGGTATCTGCAGGTGCGTAGGTATCAACACCGTCTGCAATGTCGTAAAGGCAGGAAAGAATATGACTGCTGAGAAATGGGAGCTTGTCAGCTCTCACACGGCACGTCGCTCTTTTGCAACCAACCTTTATATATCTGGTGTGGCACTTGAGGATATAGCCATGATGATGGGCCACGGCAAGAATATCGAGACAACAAAACGATATATCTGTGCTGAACGTGCGCTCAATCCTAATGTCATGTCCTATTTCCAACAGCAGCCACCCACCACTACCGAGGCAGTAACATTGGTCGGGTAGTCTAAAGGCAGGGAGTTATTTCCCTGCCACAAATTCAACCACTCTTTTGACAGCATTATCAATCTTTCGCTGGTCTGCTGCAATGTATCTTGCGGTAACCTGCTTACTCCATGAGTGACCAAGGCACTGGCCTATGGTTCTCTCGGATATGTCGAGGTCGTTGGCGGCTATTGATCCAAAGCTGTATCTCGCTGAATATAGGGTGATGCCGGAACAAATCGGTGCATACTCCATCTTACGGAGTTTTCCCACCTTATCCTTCACCTTCCAGCTTGGACCAACCTTCTGTAGAGCCTCGTTAGCCTGCCGTGCGAACGAGTGATAATCACTCCTGCAGTCCATGAAACTGACGAGCCAACCCTCTCTTGAAGGGTAGCGGTCAATGATTTCCTGAGCTTCGGCAACGACGGGCAGCGTAATAATACGTACCTTTGTCACACCTTCCTTGTTGGTTTTCTTTCTGACGAACGATAGGTGGCCATCCTTGATGCAGTCTGCTTTGAGCGATAGCAAGTCCACAGGATTGATGCCTGCAAGGTAGAACGATAGGAAGAAGAAGTCAACGTAAATCTTCTGCCACGGCTCACAAGGATAATCTCTGAGTCTTCTCAGGTCCTCAACGGAAAGATTGTTAGGTGTCGTTTCTTCCTCTCTGATGTGATAGTCCAGGAAAGGGTACTTGTCTGTCATCCCTCTGCGTCTGGCCCAGTTGAACACGGCTCTGATATTCCTCAGTTCCTTGGCCACGCCATTTATCTTCATGCCCTGCCTGATGCAGTGGTCATAGAACGAGTCAAGCCAGTCTTTTTCGATAGAGAAATCAGCATTCCTGTCGAACGATTCAACCTTTCTCGCTGTTATCCGATAGAGCACAGCCGTTTGTTCCCTTTTTGTGTCGGCAAACAATAGGATGGTATCTGACAGGGTGAGCGACTTGGCTTTCTTCTGAATGCCGAAAACCTCACTCAGAATCCTTCTCTTTAGCTCTTCATTGCTCATGCCTGTAATATCCCTCTCAAGACATAGCGAGGTCACAGAGGCGAAGTATTTGCCCAATAGTACGGTCTTACGCTTCCAGTTAGCATCAGCCTTTGGAAACGACATTTCAACCAGCTTATCACAAGTAGTGATGCCAGTGTTCACGAAAAATCTGCCCTGCTTCGTACTGATGATGAAGTACACAGGGAACGAGCCGTCTTTGTTGGCTCGCGTCGTGTTAACATACGGATAAATCTTCATTACGAGTTGAGTTTAATTGGTTTGTTATACTAACATTTGTGCATCATCAGTGTTGCTACACTGTCTGCTACACCAAATTAACCCTCAAAAGCCTGCAAAAGCCGCGATTT
>DGRY01000181.1:0-2124 GCA_002391185.1 Prevotella sp. UBA4376 | reverse complement strand
CGACCCTCGGCTTGGGAAAATTCTGTTCCTGCCTTGGAAATACCTATAAATAAGGGCTTTCAGTGATGCAGTTTGTTTGCTACACTATTTGCTACACTAATTTATGTTTTACACGTACACCTGCGTGTCTTTCCGGCAATCACCTTATAAGTGATACCAATTTATTCATAACATCTTCACGCTGTTGATAGTTGGCTACGAGTTGTTTACATAGCTCTATTAACTCCGTGTTGGTGTTTATATCTACAGTCCGTCGGTCTTTTGAGAGCATTTCGCCCTCGCCATGAGATAACAACCATTCAGCAGATACCCCTTCACATTTGGAGAAGAGAAGTTCTGCGTCAAAAGAGTCACGTTTGAGCCATGCGCTCACATTCTGAGCCGGAACGCCAATCATGGTGGCGAACTGTGCCTGATTGCCGCCTGTATAGTGCTGAATCAGACTTTTGAGCATTTCACTTTTCTTCATACCAACCTCCATTTGTTAAGAATCTACAAAATGTGTATATTATCTACAAAATATTTATATTCATATCTACAAAATGTTTATCTTTGCATCATCAAACCATAGAAACGAGTTTACAACTTGTTTACATTTTGGTTCCAGACTGCAAATTTAAAAATAAATTTTTAAATAACAATGGCAAGAAAGAAAAAAATCATTCAAGTACCCTCGGGAAACGTCGAAAAACTCATGAAAGTGATGCGTTGCTCCCGTTCAGCAGTGTTTAATGCACTCGCTTACCGCTCCGATTCGGAATCTGCCAAAGCTATTCGTTCGCAGGCTCTTTCAGCCTACGGTGGAATAGAAACCTTTAAGTACGTTCTCTAAATATCATCACCATGCAAGAAGGAATGTTGGATTTTGGCGAAAGCCATGCAATCATAACGTCATTCTCTAATGACAAGTTCGGAAATATTCGGGTGTGTGGTGCTGACACGGAAAATCCACTGTTCTGTGCAATGGACTTGTGCCGTGCTCTTGGCTACTCGAACGGACGTGACGCTGTTGCAAAACACGTCGATTCAGAGGATGTCGCAAAACGCGACACCCTTACTAAAGGTGGTACTCAGCAACTTACGTTCGTTACAGAGTCAGGCATGTACGCCCTTATCCTTGGTTCCAAGCTGTCACAAGCAAGGCAGTTTAAACATTGGGTAACATCTGAGGTGCTTCCGTCCATCAGAAAGACAGGTTCCTATTCCGTGGAGCAACTTTCACGAAAGCAACTTGCTATCATGGTGATCCAGGCAGAAGAAGAAAAAGAACGGCTTGCGCTTGAAAACAAGCATCAGGCAGAGATTATTGAAGAGCAGAAACCCAAAGTTGTGTTCGCTGATGCTGTTATCGGCAGCGAAAACAATATCCTTATCCGCGACCTCGCAAAGCTCATTTGTCAGAATGGCTATCAGATTGGAGAAATCAGACTCTATCGTTGGTTGCGCGACAACAAGTATCTCACTCTTGAGAACAAGCCAATGCAACGTTATGTTGAGCAAGGCCTGTTCTACATTGAGGAAGGCACCCATACAGAGAAGGGTGTTATGAAGTCTCACACCGTAACGAAGGTTACGGGCAAAGGTCAGAACTATTTCATCAATAAATTCCTTGCACAATGAATAGGCCAAGCAAAAATGAAGTTATCATGATATTTCTGCTTGCTTTCTTGGCATTCGGAATAGTATTCACTCTCATTTTTATGGTTGAATTGGTATGGCCGAAATGAAAGTAGCGAAGATAGATACTCGCAAGCTATGGCTATCCAACAAGGAAGCTGCAAAGTACCTCGGTGTTAGCAAAGACTGGCTCAAAGACCGCCGCGATAGCGGAGCATTACACTATTCGGTTGTAGGCAACACCATTTTCTACATCAAGAAGGAGATTGACAGCCTTATCGTAGCAAATGCCATATCCGGCAAATCCATATTCGAAGACATAAGCAATAGATAAATCCTCAGAGGCCATCAATGTCGTGAGATATTGCCTCACTCAGAATTAACAAAGTAAATAATTCATAGGCTGACCTTGGCCGCTGTGAAGTTCCCAAGGTTTTCAACAAAACGGAAGAGTAGCTCAGCTGGTTAGAGCGCACGGTACGGCCATGTACTGTGAAGGTCGCAGGT
>DGRY01000049.1 GCA_002391185.1 Prevotella sp. UBA4376 | reverse complement strand
TTGTCGATGAAATATACCTGTATTCTTGATTGTGGAATAGAAGCCACTTTGATGATCAAAGGATGGTCTGTTTCGTCGATGATGAGATTCAAACCTGAAAGGCGAATCACTTCATGGAGCTGACCTCTGATTTCGTTGATAGTTCCCCATTTAGGCATGAATGTGCGGATCTCGTATCCTGCTTCCTGTGCCTTTTGTGGGAGTTCTCTTCCCATCACTGACATTTCGGTTTCTGGTACGTAAGGAGTAATCTCCTGGTTGATGAACAATACTTTCTTTGCCATATTTCTGAAATTATAACAATGCAAAGGTACAAAAAAACTATGAAAAGAGAGTCATTTCTTTAGAAAAGCATTAAAAATAAGACACTAATTCGCATATTTTTAAAATAAATCTTTTTTATTTAAGAAAAAAGTTGTTATTTTGCAACCTCAAACTTATGAACGAAGCGAAATAGCAATAGATTTATTGTTTTCTACTTTGTTGTTTTTAATTTAGATCGAGATGAAGATAATCAAAAAGATTGTTGACCTTCAGAATGAATTATTTGATATTAGAAAAGAGGGGAAGAGTGTAGGACTTGTTCCTACTATGGGCGCCCTTCATGAAGGCCATGCGTCGTTGGTAAAGCGTAGTGTCAAAGAGAATGATGTTACTGTTGTTTCTGTTTTTCTGAATCCTACCCAGTTTAACGATCAGGGTGATTTGGATCGTTACCCTCGTACATTGGAAGCTGATTGCAAACTTTTGGATGCTTGTGGTGCCGACTATTGTTTTGCTCCATCAGTAGAGGAAATGTATCCAGTTGCTGACAATCGTCATTTTGAATTTCCACCGGTATCTACTGTTATGGAGGGTGCTAAGCGCCCTGGACACTTTAATGGTGTGTGTCAGGTTGTTAGTCGTTTGTTCTATATAGTTCGTCCAGATCGCGCCTATTTTGGTGAAAAGGATTGGCAGCAGATTGCTGTTGTTAAACAACTTGTTAAGTTTATCGGAATGCAGGATAAGCTGCAGATTGTTGAATGCGAGATTATTCGTGATGAGGATGGTCTGGCAAAGAGCAGTCGCAACACTCTTCTTGCTGATGATGAGCGCAAGATTGCTCCTAATATATATAAGGCTTTGAAAGAAAGCGTTGCTTTTGCAAAGGAGAATGGTGTGAAAGAAACCCATGATAAGGTCGTTTCTGACATTAATGCTGTTGAAGGTCTTGAAGTGGAATATTTCGAGATAGTCGATGGAAACACTCTTCAGGCAGTTTCTGATTGGAACGATAGTGATTATGTGGTGGGATGTATCACGGTATATTGTGGTAAGACTCCTATCCGTTTGATAGATCATATAAAGTATAAGGGATAATGCAGATAGAGGTATTAAAAAGTAAGATTCATTGTGCCACTGTAACAGAGGCAAACATTAATTATATGGGTAGCATCACTATTGATGCAGACCTTCTTGATGCAGCCAACATGATTGCTGGCGAGAAAGTGCAGATTGTGGATAATAATAATGGCAATCGTTTTGAAACTTATATTATAGCAGGAGAGAGAGGCTCAGGTTGCATTTGCCTTAATGGTGCAGCTGCACGTCAAGTGCTTGTTGGAGACACTGTGATAATCATCTCTTATGCCATTATGGATTTCGAAGATGCAAAGAGCTTTAAGCCAAGTATTGTTTTTCCAAAAGAAAACAACAGATTATAATATCGAATCCGATATTATAATAATGAGTAAAGAATAATGAGTAATGAGTAATGAAGTGCGCAGCGCTTTTAGTTAATTTATATTGAATAATGGGTAATGGGGGAGAGACCGTTACTCATTATTTTTTTTCGCTTTTATTTTTGGCTGATTTGAGAATACTGGCTAATATTCTTATTATGTCCATATTGTCATTCAATAATGAGGTATATTCGTCTGTTGTAATAAACTGTGAATCATACAATATATTAAGCCAATATTTTGTTTCTTGAGCCTCTTTGAATGCAATGCTCATTTTGCTGATAAAATCCGCATGTGATTGAGCGTAAGTACCTTCCGTTACATTTGCACCTATACTTGTTCCACTTCTTAATATTTGGTCTGATCGTGTATATTCGTGTTTCTTTTTTATCAGATAAATATTAAGACGAGATATTTTCTTTCCAAATTCTTCTGTTTTTTCAAGTATTATGTTTTTCATTTTATTATTCGTTTTAAATGAAAAATGAGTAATGGAAACATTACTCATTTTTCATTATTGGGTAATTGTTGCTTTCTAAATATAAGCTCTATTCGTCAATAATAATTTTCATTATTCATTACTAACTTTCATTTTCATTCATAATTCATTACTCATTACTCATTACTCATTATTAGCTACTCATTATTAATTGAGCGAACGAAGTGAGATCTATTATTCCACTACCACCAGCGCATCTTCCTCGAGTACGGCCTGACCTACCTTAACGCAGATAGCGGTCACCTTACCGTCTTTCTCTGCTTCGATATTATTAGCCATCTTCATAGCCTCGAGAACAACAAGTGTATCGCCAGCCTTAACTTCCTGACCAACTTCTACCTCGATACCTGTAATTGTTCCAGGCAGTGGAGCCTTGATGGCGTTATTGGTGTTTACGTTTGCTGTAGGTGCAGCTTCAGATTCGCTTTCAGCTGCTACAGGCTTGCCCAATACTGGCTTTTCTTTCTTTGGCTCTTCCTTCTTTTCGAGCTGAACCTTGTAGTCGTCGCCGTTTACATTTACGGCAGCTACATTGTTCTCATCAATGTCGCCGATGGTAACTTTGTATTCTTTACCATCGATGGTGTATTTGAATTCTTTCATTTTCTTAATACTTTTATAGCGTTCAAACGCTAATCAATAAATTCTTAGTATCACTTAAGGTTTCTGTGTAAAACCGAGAACCTTTGCGTTCCAAAGAGTGTGACGCTCTTTGATAGTGATAAAGCCAGGCTCTTTGTCGTGGACATTATTGCCTTCGAACTCAAAAAGAGCCATAGCTATTGCTGCATACACGTTTTTATCCATAGCATTTTATTTTTTTACATTGGCATACATGCGTGTTTCTTGGCTGGAATAGTTTCGCGTTTGGTTGCGAGTTGAGCCAAACCGCGGCAGATACGGAAACGTGTGTTGCGAGGTTCGATAACATCATCAATGTAGCCGAACTGTGCTGCCTGATATGGATTAGCGAAGAGGTCTGTGTATTCTTCTTCTTTCTCAGCAAGGAATGCCTTAACATCGCCACCCTGTTCCTTAATAGCTTTTGCCTCCTTAGCTGCAAGAACGGCAACAGCACCACTTGCACCCATAACAGCAATCTCAGCTGATGGCCAAGCAAAGTTAAGGTCTGAGCGAAGCTGCTTGCAACCCATTACGATGTGGCTACCACCATAGCTCTTGCGGAGGGTGATTGTGATCTTTGGAACTGTAGCTTCGCCATAAGCATAGAGAAGCTGTGCTCCGTGCTGGATAACAGCATTGTACTCCTGACCTGTACCAGGAAGGAATCCTGGAACGTCAACAAGAGATACGATTGGAATATTGAAAGCATCGCAGAAACGAACGAAACGAGCACCCTTGCGGCTGGCATTGCAGTCGAGCACACCAGCGAACTTGTTAGGCTGATTGGCAACGATACCTACCGAGCGACCATTGAAGCGAGCGAAACCAACAATGATATTCTGAGCATAGCGAGGCTGAACTTCAAAGAACTCACCATTATCTGTGATGGCGCTAATCACTTCATACATGTCGTATGCCTGGTTAGGGTTGTCTGGAATGATTTCATTCAGACTGTCCTCCATGCGGTCGATTGGGTCTGTACATTCCACGATAGGAGTAGTTTCCTGGTTGTTCTGAGGAATGTAAGAAAGCAACTGCTGAATCATGGCAATAGCCTCTTCCTCAGTTGCAGCCGTGAAGTGACAAACACCCGACTTCGTAGAGTGAACGCTGGCACCACCCAAACTTTCCTGGTCAACGTCCTCACCAGTCACTGTCTTCACAACTGCAGGTCCTGTCAGGAACATGTAGCTGGTATTCTCCATCATGAGGGTAAAGTCTGTCAATGCAGGGCTATACACAGCACCACCTGCACAAGGACCGAAGATACCAGAAATCTGAGGAATCACACCACTGGCAAGGATGTTGCGCTGGAAAATCTCAGCATAGCCTGCAAGCGCGTTGATACCCTCCTGAATACGAGCACCACCCGAGTCGTTGATACCAATCACAGGAGCACCCATCTTCATAGCCATATCCATCACCTTGCAAATCTTCTCCGCCATGGTCTCCGACAAGGAACCACCATTCACAGTGAAGTCCTGTGCGAATACATAAACAAGGCGACCGTTGATTGTACCAGAACCGACAACCACACCGTCGCCCAAATACTGCTTCTTCTCCATGCCGAAGTTGTAGCAACGATGAAGTTTGAACATGTCAAACTCCTCAAAACTACCTTCGTCGAGAAGCATCTGAAGACGCTCACGAGCTGTGAACTTACCTCTTGCATGCTGCTTGTCGATAGCCTTTTCGCCACCGCCCAAGCGTGCCTTCTGTCGGAGCTCAATCAGCTCCTGAATTCTTTCTGTTTGCTTGCTCATTATTTATTTAATAAAATATTTCGATATTTTTATCATTAAGAATGAAGGCTTGCCTTACGAAGACAATTCTTCATTCTTCATTTATTAGTTTTTCAATATTAGTCCTTCATTCCACTCCCCTCTCCTTTTGGAGAGGGGTTGGGGGTGAGGCTTCTTATTTATTCTGTGGTTCGCACAACTCTGTGAGTACACCAACAGTTGATTTTGGATGCAGGAAAGCGATAGACATCTGCTCAGCACCTGGACGTGGAGCCTGGTCAATCAGACGAATGCCCTTTTCGTTACACTCCGCCAATGCGTTTGCAACACCGTCCTCAATAGCGAATGCCATGTGGTGAACACCTCTACCACCCTTTTCCAAGAACTTAGCAATAGTGCTCTCAGGGCTTGTTGGCTCAAGGAGTTCAATCTTCACTTCGCCCACCTTCAAGAAAGCAGTCTTCACCTTCTGGTCTGCCACTTCCTCAATAGCATAGCACTTCAAACCGAGAACGTTCTCATAATAAGGGAGAACCTCTTCAATGCTCTGGACAGCAATGCCCAGATGGTCAATACGAGAAATCTTCATACTGATAAAATAAATTTAAATTGTTATTTAATTGGAAATAAATTCATTGACACAATAAATTGGCAACTCATCATTGCCAATCGCCCATTTTCATTGCAAAGTTACAGAAATAAATCTGCAAAAAGAAATGAAAACAAAAAATAACGAGAAAACTTATGCATTTTTTATTCAAACGACACACTCTCACACCAAGTGAAAAGCATAGTTTGCAATCGTTTCATTTCTTCTTGCAGACTTCACCCTCGTGTTGCGCTTCAAAAACAACCGCAACACGCTCATCATCATTTCCAGATTTTGTCTTTCTGAATCCTACGACTCAACATTCTTCATTTCGAATCCCTTGATTTTAGCATTGTTCAATTTCCCCTTGATTCGAGTGGATGGAGTATAGATGATGCGACGACGCGTAATGCATTCCGCTGTCATATCCTCCCGTCTTTCCTTAGCCTTGCAATCCACCGACATGCGGAATGTACCCAATATGCCGAAATTCACCCGATGTCCCTCCAACAAGAGTTCCTCCACTTGCTTTTCCAATGCAAAGAGCGATGCAGCAATCTGAGCCTCACTGAGTCCCGAGTCACTTGCCGCCATACTAATCAGATTTTCCCTGTCGATAAGAGTCTGATTATCAACATGTGCCACATACATTTCCCGATTCTGCATCACACCCACGCGCTGCTTTCTTACATTTACCTTCAAAGTTGCCATATACCTTATATTAAATTTAGTTTTTAGTTTTACGCCACATTCTTAAGCCAATGCTTCATTTCCCGTAGCATTCAAATATACACATTTCTTCACTCTTTTCAATGCTATGCAAGGCTTTTTTTACTATTTCACTACGCTTTTCTAACTTTTCCATAAAGGTTTTCCAAAATTGCAAAACCCACATTACAAATGTGCCGAAAGTTCATTAAATATATCTCGAAAGTTCATAAAAGATTTTTTGAACGTTCATTTTTTTATTTTTGAACGTTCAAAAATTTTGCAAAGAACGTTCAAAAATATTACGCTAAACTTTTAAAGAAATTTATTTAAAAGTTCGACATATATATAATAAAGGTATGAAACATTTTTAATGAAGGTTCAAGGAAATTTTATCTAACCTTCATTAGATTACTGAATCCCCTAAAAAGAACTAGGAAAAGCGGCAAAAAGTAATTCAAGATTCCCATTTGCGAAGGAGGCAAGCGGCTATGAGGCAGGGCACAACAGCAATACCAGCCCAAAGCGCAAAGCCATAGGGCGTACCAAACCAAAGGAACAAGAAATTCCAGAAGCATCCCCCGATGTGTTGAAAACCACGTGAAAAAACTTCATGGAGCAATAAAAAAAGTAAAGTTCCCAACAGAGCCAAACACAATGAAACAAACAAAAGGTGCAAAAAGCGAAAGAAAATGCTTTTCGTCTTGTACCATGTCAGACTGAGAAAAACCGTAAGAAAACTAACAACGATGAGCATGACATGCACACTGATTTCAATTCCAAGACTTTTGTAGTGTCCCCAAAAGCCAAAGACGAGGCTAAAAGCAATGAAGCACAATTCAGCAATCAATGCTATCAGAAGGGATTTTCTCAGTTTACCACTCACGATGATTTTATTTTTAGGAAGTGTTATTACCTGTGCAAATTTAGCTGTTAATCTGTATTTCGCCAAAA
>DGRY01000031.1 GCA_002391185.1 Prevotella sp. UBA4376 | reverse complement strand
GTGCCAAGAAAGCCAACCTTCACAATCGAAAGCTCCGCGACTGTCGTATCCACTTCTGTGATGTTAAGAACGATCGTAAGGAAGAATCATCAATCTTCATCACCGAGGGTGACTCTGCAAGTGGTTCTATCACAAAGAGCCGTGATGTAAACACACAGGCGGTGTTCTCTTTGCGTGGAAAGCCTCTCAACTGCTTCGGACTAACCAAGAAGGTGTGCTACGAAAACGAAGAGTTTAATCTTCTTCAGGCTGCACTCGATATTGAAGATGGCTTGGATAATCTGCGCTACAACAAGGTTATTGTGGCTACCGATGCCGATGTAGATGGTATGCACATTCGTTTGCTTACAATAACATTCTTCCTGCAGTTCTTCCCCGAGCTCATCAAGAAAGGTCATGTGTATGTTCTTCAAACCCCATTGTTCCGTGTGCGCAATCGTCGCACGAAGATAAAGAACAAACAGGTTATTGCCGATGCCGATGCTCTGCTTGGAGAAAAGGATAAAAAGAACGATTTCATCACACGTTATTGCTATAGCGAAGAAGAACGTCTTGCTGCAATTAAAGATTTGGGACCAGACCCAGAGATTACCCGATTCAAGGGACTTGGTGAGATCTCCCCTGAAGAATTTGTCCATTTCATCGGACCAGATATGCGTCTTGAACAGGTAACTTTGCACAAGAACGATCAGGTTCAGCAACTTCTGGAGTATTACATGGGTAAGAACACTATGGAACGTCAGAACTTCATTATCGACAATCTGGTAATTGAAGAAGACCTTCCAGAAGATACAGACCCTATTGATTAAATAAAACTGTCTTCCACAGATAAGAATGAATATGAAGAGATTATTTGTAATATCAGTATTGATTGCAGCATATAGTTCTGTTTTTGCGCAGTCTCGCGACAATCTCATGCGTAAGCTTTTTATAGCTGAGAGTGCCATAAAGAGCTTGTATGTTGATTCGGTTGACGAAAACAAACTTGTGGAAGATGGTATTCGTGGCATGATAGAGAAGCTTGATCCTCATTCTGCTTACTCTACAGCCAAGGAAACAAAGGCTATGAACGAACCTCTAAATGGTTCATTTGACGGCATAGGAATACAGTTTAATATGCAGGCCGACACATTGCTTGTCATACAGCCTGTGCTCAACGGACCTTCTGAGAAGGTAGGCATAATTGCCGGCGACCGTATAATCAGCGTTAACGACACAGCTATCGCTGGTGTAAAGATGTCTAAGAAAGAGATTATGCGTCGTTTGCGTGGCCCTAAAGGTACAAAGGTTCGACTTGGTGTTGTTCGTCGTGGAATAAAGGATGTGCTTACATTTAAGGTCACCCGTGATAAAATTCCTGTAAAGACAATAGATGCCGTATATATGATTCGTCCTCAGGTGGGCTACATCCGTATAGGGTCATTTGGTATGACCACATACGATGAGTTTATGGAGGGCGTAGAAAAACTTAAGAAGCAAGGTATGAAAGACCTTGTTATCGACCTTCAGGAAAATGGTGGCGGTTATCTTGTTGCTGCTGTGCAGATTGCTAATGAGTTCTTGCAGAAAAACGATCTTATAGTATATACCAAGGGACGTGCTGCCGAACGCCAGGAGTTTAAGGCAGAAGGAAATGGGCGTTTGCTCGATGGAAAGGTTGTTGTTCTTATCAACGAGTTCAGCGCTTCTGCATCAGAGATTGTTACTGGAGCCCTTCAGGATCAGGATAGAGGACTTGTTGTAGGTCGTCGTAGCTTTGGTAAGGGGCTTGTGCAGCGTCCTATAGAGTTTGACGACGGTAGTATGCTTCGCATCACCATAGCTCATTATTACACACCTTCAGGTCGTTGCATCCAGAAGCCTTATACTAAGGGCAATCAGCTTGACTATGCTCTTGACCTTGAGAAGCGTTACAAGCATGGTGAGTTCTATAGTGCCGACAGTATACATTTTGCCGATTCCCTGAAATACTACACTCTGCGTAAGCATCGCGCCGTATATGGTGGCGGTGGAATTATGCCCGATTATTTCGTACCACTTGATACAACAATTTATACGCCATTTTATCGTCAGATAGCAGCTCGCAGCTATATCATCAACACCAACCTTAAGTATGTTGACGAACATCGCAAGCAGCTGAAAGAACAATATCCCGATTTTCAGAAGTTCCTTGTAGGCTATGAAGTACCAAAAGAGATGGTTGATGATGTTCTTAACCAGGCTGCTAAGGACAAAATAAAGCCTAAGAACGACGAAGAATTGGTTAAGACGATAAAGTCACTTAAGTTGCAGATGAAAGCCCTTGTAGCCCGCGATTTGTGGGATATGAGTGAGTATTTCCAAATAATGAACGAGAACAACACTATCGTTCAGCGAGCTATAACCCTTTTTGCTCAAAAATAGATTACATGACAGAAGATTTCGATATAAGAGAACAAAACCTTAACTCAAGTGAGAAAGAGTTTGAGAATGCCCTACGACCTTTAAGATTTGACGATTTTAACGGTCAGCAAAAGGTTGTAGAGAACCTTGAAGTGTTTGTAGAAGCAGCCAAATATCGTGGTGAGCCTCTTGATCACACTTTACTCTATGGACCTCCTGGATTAGGAAAGACAACATTGAGCAATATTATTGCTAATGAGCTTGGGGTAGGCTTTAAGATAACATCAGGACCAATTCTCGACAAACCAGGAGACCTTGCTGGTATTCTTACCTCGCTCGAACCTAACGATGTACTCTTTATCGATGAGATTCATCGCCTTTCGCCTGTGGTAGAGGAATATCTTTATTCGGCAATGGAGGACTATCGCATAGATATCATGATAGATAAAGGTCCTTCGGCACGCAGCATTCAGATAGATCTTAATCCCTTCACTCTTGTTGGTGCCACCACACGTTCGGGAATGCTTACAGCTCCTTTGCGTGCCCGTTTTGGTATCAACATGCACTTGGAATATTATGATCCCGAAACTTTGCAGCGCATCATAAAGCGTTCTGCTATGCTTCTCAAAGTACCTATCGACGATGAGGCTGCTGTTGAAATTAGCCGTCGCAGTCGTGGCACCCCCCGTATAGCCAACTCTCTGTTGCGTCGTGTGCGCGATTTTGCACAGGTGAAAGGAAACGGCACTATCACCCACGACATAGCTACAATGGCTCTGCAGTCGTTGAATATTGATAGTTATGGTCTTGATGATATTGATAACAAAATCCTGCTCACCATTATTGATAAGTTCCGTGGCGGTCCTGTTGGAATATCTACTATTGCCACAGCTATTGGCGAGGATGCAGGTACCGTGGAGGATGTTTATGAGCCATTCTTAATCATGGAGGGATTCATCAAGCGCACACCACGTGGACGAATGGCAACAAAGCTTGCCTATGATCATCTTGGTCGCAATTCCTATGCAGGGAATGTTATGCAACCCGATTTGTTTGGATAACTTTATTTGCCGGATATATGGAAAGAATAGCATTATTTACTGGCACCTTTGACCCGTTTACTATTGGTCATCAAAACATCGTTGAGCGTGCCTTGCCACTCTTCGATAAAATCGTGATTTCTGTAGCAATGAGCAAATTGAAACATGCTCAGGAAGAAATTGATGCCCGTGTGAGTGCAATAAAGGCTCTATACGGCAACGAACCTCGTATAGAGGTAGAATCTTACTCTGATCTTACAATCGACCTCGCAAAGCGCAAAAAAGCCCGCTTTATTGTTCGTGGTGTTCGTTCGGTTAAGGATTTCGAGTATGAGCGTGAGCAGGCAGAGTTCAATAAACGCATGGGAGGTCTTGAAACAATACTTCTTTTTGCCGAGCCAGGTTTGGCAAGTGTTAGCTCTACCTTGGTCAGAGAATTAAAGTATTTCGGACGCGACGTTAGCGAGTTTCTGCCCAATGGTTCTGTTGTCTCAGAAAAATAAAATGTACAAGAAAAAAGTTTCTGTTTAAATAGTTTTTGATTATGATTACGTATAATGCAGAAGGTGTAAAAATGCCTAACATCAAGAAGCGTTTCACCACAAAATGGATAAAGGCTGTTGCTGCCACCTATGGTCGCAAAGTAGGTGAGATAGGTTATATGTTTGTTGATGACGAGAGTATTTTGCAGACTAATCGTGAATACTTAGGTCACGATTATTATACTGATATCATCACTTTCGACTATGATGAGGGCGATGTAATCAATGGCGATCTTGTTATCTCTCTTGATACAATACGTACCAATGCCGAGAAGTTTGGCAAAAGCTACGACGAGGAACTTCATCGTGTAATCATCCACGGCATCCTTCATCTCTGTGGCATCAACGACAAAGGGCCTGGTGAGCGCGAGATAATGGAAGCCAATGAGAATAAGGCTTTGCTGCTTCTGAAAGAGCTCAAAGAGGCTAATAATTAGAGGGTGTTCAGAAAATTCAGAATATTCCGATTACTCTGATTATTCCGAATGTTCCGATAATTCTGATACTAATAAAAAGGGAAAGAGCATTGCTTGCTGCTTTCCCTTTTTATATTTAATTGTTATTGCTCCTTTTTTCATAAATGCTGTATAACGTTTCTAATACAGCAATAATAGCTATTTTATGTCTTTAGTTGGTTAGCCCCCTCCTGTTGGAGGGGGATGGGGGAGGTTTCTATTTCCTCCATAGTTTACTCATATCCTCAAGGGTCTTGCCCTTTGTCTCAGGAACGAGTTTCCATACGAAGATTGCTGCGATAACGCAGATTAATCCGTATAGACCGTATGTGAACCAATGGCCGAAGCCATCGCCCTTGGTAAGCTCAATATTGAACATAGGCACAAAGGTAGAGCTAACGATAAAGTTAAATATCCATTGGAAAGCAACGGCAATAGCTGTAGCACCGCCACGGATGGTGTTAGGGAACAGTTCGGCTATATATACCCAGCAGATTGGACCCCATGAGAACATAAAGCAGGCTGCATAAAGCATCAGGCTAAGCATGGTCACCATTTCAAGGGCTGGATTACCAAAGGTGATAGCCACACCAAAAGCACCAAGAGCCATACCTAAAGAACCACTAATCAGCAATGGCTTTCTGCCAAGCTTCTCTACTGTAAACACGGCTACAAGGGTGAACGAGATGTTTACTATACCCATGACAACGGTAACAACCATAGGATTGTCCATACCCATATCGGCAAAGATACGTGGAGCATAATAGAGCACAGCGTTGATACCTACTGCCTGCTGGAATACAGAAAGCATGATACCTACGAAGATACACATGAATCCGTAAGCCATAAGCTTTTCAGTCTTCTCAGTAACAGTATTCTTGATGTCGGTGAGAATCTGAGCACCCTTTGAAGCTCCATTTATACGCGCAAGAACGCTTAGAGCCTTGTCATCTTGACCAATCTTAGCCAAGTAGCGAGGAGTCTCAGGAACAAAGCAGATAAGAAGAGTAAACAAACCAGCTGGCACACACTCAGAACCAAACATATAACGCCATCCGGTAGCTATTGTCCAAGGGTCGCTATTTGGTACTACCTGAGAGAAACCCTGACCAATGCTTTCTATAACAGGGTTGGTGTGCTCACCAAGAATAATGAAGTTAACGAAATATACTACCAGCTGACCGAAGATAATGGCAAACTGGTTGAATGATACCAACATTCCTCGTTTGTCGCTTGGAGCAATCTCGCCAATATACATAGGGCATATTGCTGATGCCATACCTACGCCAATACCACCAAGAACACGGTAACAGTTGAACACAATAAGAAGATTCCATGTAGGCTCTCCCTTTGTCATAATACCGAATGTTTCTGGATCCATGCTTCCGTAGGCAGAGATAAAGAAGCAGATACCGGCAAAAATCAAACTGCGCTTACGTCCGAACTTGTCGGCAAACAATCCTGAGAGAGCAGAACCAATAATACATCCAATAAGAGCCGATGATGATGTGAAACCGTGCATAACATCGGTATAATGGAAATCCTTTGCACCCAGGAAGAAAGCCTGGAGACCTTTCTCGGCACCTGAGATAACGGCGGTGTCGTAACCGAAGAGCAATCCTCCCAGCACAGCAACCATTACGATGCCAGCCAGATAAGTCTTGCTACCTGTTTCGTTTTGATACATAGTGTTATTTGTTTTTAGTTATTCGTCATGATACTAACGCTTCGCAAAGCTACTAAAATTATTTTAATTCTGGGCATATTCTTTTTAGTTTTTCTTTAGGATGCGTTTAGGACTCGTTTAGGACATCTGTTTTTTTAGAACTCGTCGTGTTGATGAAAATGAAGTTTGAGTAATTAGAGAATTGGCTCGTGCCCTTGAGTATATAATTCGTTTGATTCGGATTCATAGGAATTATTAGAATACGCAACAATGGCGCACGTCTAAAATCGTTCAACGTTCAATGTTCCCCGTTCAACGTTAAAAGTATTCTCTAATTCTTGATAAAAAAACTAATTGAGACTGAGATATTGAGACGCTTTTTCTTGTTATGTTATTCATATATATTTTGTATCTTGTTGATTTTCAGCTTCTTATAAGAATCATGTTTCCATTTTGTCTTCCAATTCCAGTTCTTCCAGTTCGTTTTCAGAGGTACCTACTTTTCCTTATATTATATATAACTATCTATATATTAATAAGTTATATATATATTATAGAAAATGGCACATGCGTTTTTTTAATTGGAATAACTGGAAGTGGAAGATTTATATTTTCTTCTCTATAATGCATCATGTTGATTTTCAGCCTTTTAGAAGAAAATCTGCTTTAGTAATCTAACAGTCTAACAGTCTTACAGTTGATTTTTGAGGTATCCCTATTTTTCTTTTATCATATATATTATATATATAAATAATTAATAATCAGTAAGTTATAAAGATAAAGGGAAAGAAAACAGAGAAATGGCATAGCATAAAAAACATCTGTTAGACTGTAAGACTGTTAGATTTCTTTAGTCTGTGCTTCTTCTATACGAGGCTTCAACTGTATATTCCGAAAATGATTCTAAAACACGGAAACACCCGAAAAATATATTATAGTTCTTCTTTGTTTTGACAAAGATTTGTATATTTGTGCTATATTAAACTTAATAATCGAAAAAACGATGAAAAAGATTATTTTATTATTTTTAGTTGTATGTAATTGTTTGATATGTAGTTCGGCAGGCATATCAAAAGATATATTGACTGCAAATACATGGAAAGTTATATACCCAGATTTTCATGGGAATAAGATTCATATTATAAAGGTTTATAAAGATAATACGTTAGAGATTAGGGTGACATATGTTACTCTTAATGAAACGGTATCGACTCTTTTTAAATATTACCTTACAGATAAAAAAACCTCTGAATTTGATATTGATAAGGTTGGTGGAGCTGATACAGGATGTTACCTTGTATTTGCAAATACTAAAGATCTTGAAGCGAAAGAAAAGTTTTTTGTTTGTTGGGAAAATATTTCTACTGATAAAAATATAATTGAATTTAAAGACCAAACAGGTCAAAAGTGGATATTAGAGAGACAGTAATTTCCGCTGCATCTGTTTTTTTATTATGAAAGGAAGGGCTAACCGACAGGAACAATAGTAGGTTAATAAATCAACATTCAATAGTTTTACCTCCCTTCCCCTTTGGGGTTTCTGTCCCCCGGGAACGGGGGAGATTTGTCGAAGACCCACTGACCGACGGGAAGTAAACGAAGGGGGTGTAAAGACCATTGAGGGTCGGGGTGAGGCTTATTTTATTTTTTTTATTATCTTTGCACTCGAAATGAAAATAGGAAATATAGATTTTGGTTCTCGTCCTTTGTTCCTGGCGCCTATGGAAGACGTCACAGACATTGGTTTCCGTATGCTATGCAAGCGCTTTGGTGCTGCTATGGTATATACGGAGTTTGTATCGGCTGATGCCATCATTCGCTCTATCAAGTCAACACTTGATAAGATGAAGCTGAATGATGATGAACGTCCTGTAGGTATTCAGATTTATGGAAAGGATGTAGATTCCATGGTTGAGGCTGCTAAGATAGTTGAACAGGTGCATCCTGATATTATAGATATTAATTTTGGTTGCCCTGTAAAGAAGGTTGCCGGCAAGGGTGCAGGTGCAGGATTGCTCAGAAACACGCCTCTGATGCTCGATATCGCACGAAATGTGGTTAAAGCGGTTAATACCCCAGTAACGTGTAAAACTCGCCTTGGATGGGACAAGGACAACCTCATCATTACCGATTTGGCTGAACAGCTACAGGATTGTGGTATTCAGGCTCTAACTATTCATGGTCGCACACGTAGTCAGATGTACACAGGTGAGGCTGATTGGACTTTGATAGGCGAGGTTAAGAAGAATCCTCGTATTCACATTCCTATTATCGGTAATGGCGACATCATGTCGCGTGAACAGGCTAATGCTGCTTTCGACAAATATGGTGTTGATGCCGTTATGATTGGTAGAGCTACCTTTGGTCAGCCTTGGCTGTTCTCAGAAAAAGAGCTTACCCTTGATGAAAAGATTGATGTGCTGAAAGAGCAGCTTTTCATAAATGTAGAGCGCATAGACGAGTATCGTGGTATTTTGCACACTCGTCGCCATCTGGCTGCAAGTCCGATATTCAAGGGAATCCCTAATTTCCGCGAGACCCGCATAAAAATGCTTCGTGCAACCACCGTTGATGAACTGATTGGAATACTTGAAGAATGCAGAGAGAGAATTAGAAATGTTGAATGTTGAGTGTTGAATTTTAAAGCGCTTTGCGCTTCATTAATTATTCAATATTCAATCTTCATTATTCAATAGCGAAGCTCGGCTTCGCGCCCATGCAACCGTTTGCAAAATAATTATATACTTTTTCGTAAAAAAATGTGGAAGATTGGTTGAAAAAGTGTATCTTTGTCGCGTTTTTAACTCAAGTCAACTTTATTAATAGGCGAAAATGATTATGAAAAGGGAAGATCTTTTAACGGGAAAGACTGAGATGCGTGCATCTGAAAGTGCTTCGGAGTACAATTTTAATGGTTGGCTCCTCGACTACATCGACCGTAATGCATAAGGGTATAGAAAAAGGGCGTCTGAATTATTCAGGCGCCCTTTTTCTGTGTAGCTCTTTGACTTATGTGTTAGTGAGTTTTCTGTCTGTTGATACACCCTTCCCCATTGGGGTTTCTGTCCCCCGGGAACGGGGGAAGTGAAGGGGGTGTAAAGACCATTGAGGGAAGGGGAGAGGCTATTCCTTCTTTTGCAGATACACCACTACAGGCAAGTGGTCGCTATATCCGTTGAGCCATTTTCCTCCAGCTGTTGTACGCTTTAGGGTGCCAGCATATTTACCTCCTGTTTGGAAGAGATAAGGCATGCGTTGTATTTCGTTGCGCTGGTAGGTGAGCTTCTTGTAGTCGCTCTTCTTGCCCTTGGGCAAAAGGTTAGGAGAGAGGATAATCTGGTCGAACAGATTCCATTTGCCACGATAGAGTAGGGTTCCTGTATTATCCTTTGCAAGGATATTATACCAAGGATTATACATATCGTGCTTTTTCACCATGCTTATTTCTTCTTTTGACTGTAGGGCAACGTGCATGCTTGAGTCTATTGGGTCGTCGTTCATATCGCCCATGATAAAGAACTTACGCTTCTTGTCGGCTTTCTGAAGCGAGTCCTTGAGTGCTTTCACCTCTTCGGCTCCCTGAATGCGATAGGCAGCTTTACTGAAGCGACTTGGTAGATGGCATACGATGATAGTTACCGGTTCGTCAGCAAGAGTGCCGTTTACAGCAAGGAAGCCACGTGTGATGAAGTTTGGCTCTTCTGCAAGGTGTTGCACATAAGGGTATAGGTGTGCACTCTCCACGGTAAAGAGGTTTGGGTTATAGAGCATGGCACAGTCGATACCTCTTGCGTCAGGCCCTTCGATATGCACGTATTTATAGCCACGGGCTTTTAGCTGAGGCTGGTTTACAAGGTCGTTGAGCACACGTGCGTTCTCAACCTCTGCAAGTCCAATAACGGCACATCCCTCAGATAATACAGTTGTACCCATGTCTGAGAGCGCATGAGCCATGTTCTTCAGTTTGTTGTTATACTTGTTGCTATCCCAATGGTATTTGCCGTCAGGAAGGAAATCTGCATCTTTCTTTCCCTCGTCGTGAATAGTATCGAAGAGGTTTTCCTGATTATAGAATCCTACAGCGTAGGTTTTGAATCTCTTTTGTGCTGAAACTGCCATTACAGCCATCAGCATGAGAGATAAGACGAATAGTTGTTTTCTCATCATATAGGTTTCTTTATCATTTATCATTTGTCATTTATCATTTAGCGAA
>DGRY01000054.1 GCA_002391185.1 Prevotella sp. UBA4376 | reverse complement strand
TGTTTACAACAAAAAGCAAAGCCAGAAGTAATAATTTGAATTTCATACCAGTTATTGTATTAAGTTTGTATTTAATTCCTACAAAAATTGCTACAAAGATAATATTTAATTTGCAATTTCGAATTACGAATTAGAAATTAGTTGCTTTGCAGGTATTTTTTGAATTATTATTTGCAGAAAAACAAGTTTTATTTGTTATTTTCACCTTTTCTTATTAACTTTGCTTTGCGTAACAATGAAAGCACAATTGAACTACATATTATCCACTCTTGTGATGCTTTTTTTTGTCACAGGAAGCGTCCAAAGTCAGAATCGACCCGATTTGGATTTGTTGGATCGTATGTATAATTATTCTTCAACTGTTGACACAACATCACATGAATTTGAAAGTTATACATACACAAAATCAACTTTTAATGTAAAGAAGCGCAACATTGCCTTGTTGGCTGTGCCAACAATGTATGCCATTGCTCATAGAGTTGATCGTAGACAATATCTTTCTGAAACCTTTTCAAGGGTGCATTTCTATCATCTTGATTCGTACGATTCAAAGCCAATACTCCATTTTAGTACTATTCCACATCAACATGGAACGCTTACACGAATTCTACCCTATCTTAAACCAAAGATATATGACGAGACCATTGTTGGTAACAATCTGCTTTCTCCGTTCTGTAAGACAAACAGAAAATATTATAAGTACAGCGTAAAATTTCTACTCAACGGAACTGCAAACATAACCTATTCACCTGTGAATGATAACACTCAATTAGTGAAAGGACAAGCCATTGTTGATTACGAGTCGGGACGAGTGATTTCAACAATATTGGATGGTGAGTTTGATATGGTTCACTTCTCCTTGGGGATGAACATGGGAGACGAAGGACTAATGTCGCTGGTGCCAACCGATGTGAGACTAAATAGCAGATTTAATTTTCTTGGTTCGCGAACAGAAGCAAATCTAAGAACATTATATGGGCTTGGGAAACCGAACATTGATTCAATAGCAAAAAACAATGATATACAACTGATGGCAAATGTTCGTCCTGTGCCTTTGACTATTCAGGAACAATTCATTCTTGACGACCATATAGAACGATTGAAAGATGAGGAAGTTGATTCTGTTAATAGGAAAAATCGCTGGGTAAAAGATGTGCTGTGGGATAAGATTGGTGACAACCTACTGAACAGAATAAAAGGAACATTTGGTATGCAAAACCAAGGTTATCTACGTATCAATCCATTGCTAAACCCCTTATATATGGGTTACGATAACCATAGAGGCTTTATTTACAAATTTGATATAAGACTGAACTATGAGTTCACTCGCAACAGCGAGATAAATGCAAGATTCAATTCTGGTTATTCTTTCAAGAGAAAGCAACTATATTACAAACTTCCTGTTACATATTACTACAATAAGAAGCGAAACGGATATATTCAGGCTGAGATGGGTAATGGTAATTGGATAAAAAACGGAAATGCCCTAAAGGCAGCTGAAGAAGCCTATATTGTTGAACATGGAGATTCACTAAGCATAAAATACCCCAAGATGATATACTTCAAGGATAAGTATTTTAGAATAACAAATAACTATGATATAAGTAAAAATTGGAGTATCCTGTTCGGTGTAATATTTCATTGCAGAAATGCTGTAGAAAAATATGCCTATCAATTAGTTGGCTTACCAGATCACTATACATCATCGGCACCTAATATACAACTTCAATGGCGTCCAACAGGATGGAATGGTATGTTTTTAACACTTGACTATGAAAGATCATTCGAAAACTTCCTTGGGGCGAATATAGCTTATGAACGTATAGAACTTGATGCACAGCAAATAAAGCGTCTAAGTAGATTGCAAGCTCTGAAGATAAGAGCTGGAGCGGGAGGATACACATATAAACATGGGCCAAGTTACTTTCTTGATTATTCTAACTTCCGAGAGAATTATATCCCAGGAGGTTGGAATGATGACTGGAGCGGAGGCTTTGAGCTTCTTAACAGCGATTATTATAACAACTCTAAGTACTATGTCAGAGGAAACCTAACCTACGAGGCGCCTCTACTATTAGCTGCACACATTCCATGGATTGGCCATTTTTTTGAAATGGAAAGACTATATTCGAGTGCGCTATGGGCAAAAGATATTCATCCATACATAGAATTAGGATATGGTTTTACTACCCGACTATTATCAGCCGGAGTTTTCGTGAATAACAAAAACGGAAAATTCGAAAGCTTCGGTGTTAAAATGGGATTAGAACTATTCCGTCATTGGTAAACCAAAAAATAATATGAACAAAGCATTAACAGTATATAAAGCTTCTGCAGGTTCCGGAAAAACATTCACACTTGCCGTGGAATATATTAGGCTTCTTATTGAGAATCCACAGAGCTACAGAAACATATTGGCTGTAACCTTTACCAACAAGGCTACAGAAGAGATGAAACTAAGAATTCTCTCACAGCTATATGGTATAGCAAACGGCTTGGACGATTCAGAGGATTATCTGAATATGGTTATGAAAACCTCTCAGTTTTCTAAAGAACAGATAAAACAGAGAGCTCAGGAGGCGCTTACACTTCTTATTCACAACTATAACTACTTCAATGTTGAAACCATTGATGCTTTCTTTCAATCTGTATTACGAAATCTTGCACGAGAGTTGGATTTAACAGCCAACATGAAGTTGGTTCTTAATGACAAGCAGACTGAGGAACAGGCCGTTGATGAAATGATTGACGAATTAGTTCCTACAAACCCCGTTCTTAACTGGATTCTTGAATATATCCGTCAGAACATGGATGAAGATCGTTCATGGAATATTATAGGACAGATAAAATCATTCGGACTGAACACGCTTAAAGACTTCTATAAGAATCATCAAGAAGAATTAAATAACACGCTTGATCAAAAAGATTTCTTCAAGCATTTCTCTACTGCAATGAGAAATATAAAGAAAAGTGCAGAGGAAAAGCTACAAGCGTATGCCAAACAGTTCTTCGACGCATTGGAAAATAGTGGTCACGATGTTAGCTGTCTGTCTAATGGCAAATCGGGAGTGGCAAGTTACTTTGTGAAACTGAAGGCTGGCAAATACACTACAGCCGATGTACTTAGTAAGCGTGTACAAGCAGGTATTGAAGCACCAGAAAACTGGGTAAAGAAGTCGCAGGCTCATCCTGGTGACGAGATTTATGATTTTGTGGAAAGTACCTTGCTGCCTATACTGAGAGATGCCGAAGCACACAGACCTGCATTAGTAAGAGACTACCTTAGTGCTGATATAACAATAAAGCATCTTAGTCAACTACGCCTATTGCAGAGCATCAGCAAAAAGATTGCCGAAAAGAATGCTATTAATGGACATTTCATGCTTTCAAACACGCAACAGCTGTTAAATAGTCTTATTGATGAAAGCGACTCGCCTTTTATATATGAGAAGATTGGCTCACGTCTTGATCATATTATGATTGATGAATTTCAAGACACAAGTACTGTTCAGTGGGATAATTTTAAGGTGTTGTTAGAAGACACCATGAGTCACGGAACAAACATGTCAAACGATAAAGAAGAAAGTGAGAATGTGCGCAATCTTATTGTGGGCGATGTGAAACAAAGCATATATCGTTGGAGATCGGGAGATTGGCGATTGCTGAACAATATAGAAAGAGAATTCCCGCCATATTCTGTTACATTAGAAACTCTTAAAACAAACTACCGTTCACAGCGACGGGTTATAAGTTTCAACAATG
>DGRY01000076.1:9918-10061 GCA_002391185.1 Prevotella sp. UBA4376 | reverse complement strand
AAAATTATCTGCTGACAACTTGCCCAACTTGGAGCATGATGTCATTAAAAGCAATGAGCATGCAGAAAGTGTGAGAATAAGATTTTTGCGCATAAGTAAAAAATTATTGTTTTAAAAGGGAAGTGCCGCGAGCGGGACTCGAA
>DGRY01000076.1:0-9855 GCA_002391185.1 Prevotella sp. UBA4376 | reverse complement strand
AAGGGATTTTAAGTCCCTCGTGTCTACCAATTCCACCATTGCGGCATCGCGTTATGATTGAAACAAAGTGCTTCAAGCATCAATAGCGTTGCAAAGATAGTGGTAAATATCTAAATAGCCAAAGATTTCACACTTTTTATTGTTTATTGTGGATAATAAGAACCGAACCGGTGTATTGTGCCATATATCTTATGAGTTTGGCTCCTTGTTCACCTGTCGCTATTATGCCACCGTTGTTTAGGTCGTAGGTGCGTTGGCATTTGCTGCATTTCACTCTTGTGCGGTTGTTGTCCCAGGAGAGTTGCTGGTAGCGTCCTGTGTTGTAGCAGTTGGGACATAGGTTGTCAAAGGCGTATAATCCGTTGCCAAGTGTGCTGTAGCCTACTATTATTCCGTTGTAGATGCCCAGAACATATTTTCTTTGTGTTTCTTTGGCTGTGGTTATTTTTGTTGTATCTTTGCTTATTCCGTCGTTGAGTTGTATTTCTACGCAGGGAATACCATTTTGTTGTGATTGTGTTATTCTGGCAAATATTCCTGGTGCTAATGGATTGAGTGCGTTCTTGATGATACTTGTTGAGGTATCGAAAAGAAAATAGCACTCGTGTTGTGATGAGTATTCGCTTTCGCCATTGCATGATGCAAGTAGCATGGTCATAGTGACGCATGCTGCTGTTATCATCATTATAATAGAATGGCGATATTTCATATTTTTATTTTAAAAGATTCTTCTCGGCTTCGGCTACTCGTTCAAAGTGAAAGCCAGCTATATTCTCGTTCATAAGGGCTTCAATCTTATCGTTGCATAGGTTGCCGATAGAACCCTCGTGTGTGTGATGAATATTTCTGTCAGCTTTGAATGTTCCTGCTTCTATTTCCAATCCAACAGTTTTGTAGGCATCACGGAATGGCATACCTGAGGCTGCCAGTTTGTTGACTTCCTCAACAGAGAACATTGGGTCGTACATAGGATTATCGAGTATGTCTTCCTTAACCTCCATCTTATTAATAATGTAGGCAGCCATTTTCAAACAGTCGTTCAAGTCTTCAAAGGCAGGGAGGAACACCTCCTTTATAATCTGCAAGTCGCGGAAATAGCCACATGGCAAGTTGTTCATGATGAGCATAACCTGTTGTGGCAGACTCTGTATTTTGTTGCTTTTGGCGCGTATCAGCTCGAATACATCAGGATTCTTTTTGTGGGGCATGATGCTTGAACCTGTGGTGCATTCTTTTGGAAGTTTTACAAAACCAAAGTTCTGGCTATTGAACATGCAGGCATCGAAAGCCATTTTGGCTATTGTTCCTGCTACTGTGGCTAATGCAAAAGCTACATTGCGTTCCATCTTTCCGCGTCCCATCTGTGCATATACCACATTGTAGTCCATTGAGTCGAAGCCCAGAAGTTTTGTGGTGAGTGAACGGTTAAGGGGGAAACTGCTACCATAGCCTGCTGCCGACCCCAAAGGGTTTCTATTGGTCATCTTGTAGGCTGCCTGAAGAAATAGCATATCGTCAACAAGGCTTTCAGCATAGGCTCCAAACCAAAGTCCGAAACTTGAAGGCATTGCTATCTGCAGGTGGGTGTAGCCTGGCATCAATACATCCTTATATTGGTTGCTCTTTTGCAGAAGTTCGTCGAAGAGAATCTTTACATGGTCAACAACCTCCTTGAGTTCATGGCGTGTGAAGAGTTTCAAATCTACCAATACCTGATCGTTGCGTGAACGGCCAGAATGGATTTTCTTTCCCATGTCGCCAAGCTTCTGGGTGAGCATAAGCTCTACCTGGGAATGAACATCTTCTACGTCGTCGTCAATCTTGAATTCGCCTCGCTCGCAGATGGCATAGATGTTCTTTAGCTCTGCCAGCAGTTTGTTGAGTTCTTCTTTTTCAAGAAGTCCGATAGACTCAAGCATAGTGATGTGAGCCATAGAGCCCAACACATCGTATTTAGCAAGGTATAGATCCATCTCGCGGTCTTTTCCTACGGTGAAACGTTCTATCTCCTTGTTTACTTCAAAGTTTTTTTCCCAGAGTTTGTTTGCCATATTGAGAATTTTGAATTTTGAATTTTGAATTGGTTGCCCTATGGGCAATGTAGAGTTATTCAATTATGAATTTTAACTCCTAATTCATAACTCCTAATTCCTGAACTATTCATATGGTATCATAGCCAACGCATCGGCAATCTTTTCGATGCCTTCCTGCAATGGTTTTTGAACCATACCTTTGATAAACATGTTAAGTTCTGCCTTGATGGTGAGCTTCATCTTGCTGCTTGTTTCGGTGACAGGCAGAATCTGAATCCAGAAGTTGAAAGGAAGTGGACTGTTTGCAGTTTCAAACTTTATTTCCTTTGGTGCTTCGCGATTAACGATGTTCATCTTAACATCACCCATAGGGGTGCTGATAGATATTGAGTCAGAATCGAAAACAAGGTCTTTAACCTTGTCGGCTGGTATTCTGTCTTTTATTCTCTCTATGTTGCTCAGGTCGCTGAGCATATTATAAACCGACTCCTGCTTGTAAGGAATCTGGTGAACGGTACTTTCAAATGTAGTCATAATTACTTCTTCCAGTTTGCAGGATCCTTACGCCACTCCTTGAGCACTTCAAGGTCTTCCTTAGATACATATCCTGTTTCGGCAGCAACCTCAATGGTGTGCTCATAGTCGCCAAGGGTAACGAGTTTCACGCCTGCCTCCTTGAATGCCTCCTCGGCAATAGGGAAGCCATAGGTGTAAGAAGCAACCATACCAACTACTTCAAAGCCAGCTTCTCTCAAAGCAGCAACAGCTTTCAAAGAGCTTAAACCTGTAGAGATGAGGTCTTCAACAACAACAACCTTTGCACCTTCAGGAAGGCGACCTTCAATTTGGTTCTTTGTGCCATGATCCTTTGGCTTTGGACGAACATAGGCATAAGGCATAGCCAACTGATCGGCAACGAGAGCCCCCTGTGCAATAGCTCCAGTAGCAACTCCTGCAACGGCTGTAGCTTCTGGGAAATGCTCGTGGATAGCGTGGCAAAGCTCCAATTTCACGTATGAGCGCACATCGTGATATGACAAGGCGATGCGGTTATCGGTATAGATAGGAGAGTTCCATCCACTTGCCCATGTAAAAGGATCGTTAGGCTGAAGTTTGATAGCTTTTATGTTCAGCAACTTTGATGCGAATTCTTTCTTTAAAGTATCCATTTGAACAATATTTTTTAATGATTTGGTTGCAAAGTTAAGCGAAATAATTCAAATAACATAAAATTTAGTAGAAAAGGTTTCTACTTATTCCTTTGTCACTCCAATCGACATGATGCTTATCTTTGTGCCTTCGGCTTTCATAATTTCTTTCGCTGCAGAGTGGCATGTGGCTCCTGTTGTTACTATGTCGTCGATTATAAGCACGTGTTTTCCTTGCAGTCTTTGTGGTTTGTGAAGTATGAAACAGTCTTTCACGTTTTCTTCTCGTTCTTCTTTGTTTTTGTTTGTCTGGCTTTCTTTAAACACAGTTCTTTTTAGGCAGTTTGCAGCCATCGGAATGTGTGTGATGTGGCTCACGCCAAAAGCTATTTTCTCGCTTTGATTATAGCCTCTTTCCATTTTTCTCCATCGTGCAAGTGGCATTGGAACAATAATGTCTATATCGTTGAAGAAATCGCTGCTCATCAGTTCTTTAGCGGCGAAAACTCCCAAACTTACTCCAATTTCAGGCATGTTGTGGTATTTCATGTCGTAGAAAGGTTTGCTTATCTGTGTGTGGCTGTTGTAATGAATTAGAGCTGCTGCCTTTTCTAACGGAAACCTTCCCCAGAAGAGCTGTGCCATAGGGTTGTCGTAGGGGGAGAGGGCATAGTCTGTTCTTGGCAATTGAATGTTGCAACTGCTACAGAAAAGCTCTTCGCCTAATAACAGTCTTTTTCCGCAAATGGCACATTGCCTTGGGAAAAGAAGATTAGTAAGTCTCGTCAAAAATGTCGGCATCGTCAATACATTTTCTAATTAAATCAATCTCAAAGCCACGGCTCATAGCATATTTTATCACTTTCATGGAGCGTTCATAGTCGCTGTTTGCCTTGGTTGTCTTTAACTTCTGCTTTATGATAGGGCGAAGTTGTGTGAGATATTCCTCAGGGTCTATTTCGTCGAAAATAGGGTCGGAAATGCTTTTGTCAACATGCTTCATCCACAGCGCCTGTTCTATTTTTCTTCGTCCCCAGCCGTTGTATTTTATTTTGTCGTTGATGAAGAATCGTGTATAGCGTTCATCATCAACAAACTTATTTTTAATAAGGTATTCCATAATACGGGCTTGTGCTTCCTCGTCAATTCTCCATTGACGAAGTTTGTCGAGCATTTCTCCAGAGCAATGTTCTGCTCTTGCACACAAACCAGTTAGTTTGCTTAACGCCTGTTGTTCTGTTATTTGCTTTTTTTGAAACATTTGTTGTTGAGTTCTATATATTAATTACAAACTGCAAGAACTTTGGTACCATGGAACATTATATTACTTTGCTTTTGTATCTGCTTATTTTAACAATTTTCTTCCGCTATTGTCTTCCAAAACCTGCATCTGTTGAATGGCTATCTGGTTGAGCTTTACAAGTCGTTCGCCCTGAGGCATACCGTCGTTGATCAGTACTGCGTTGATATTCTCCATGTTTGAGAGACAGATGAGTTCGTTAATGGTAGCGTAGTCTCGGATATTACCCTTCAAGTCAGGATTGGCCTCGCGCCATTGCTTAGCAGTCATACCGAATAATGCCACGTTAAGCACGTCAGCTTCCTCTGCATACTTTATCGCAGCTTGTTCGCGAGTAACTTCTAAGGGGATGAGATTGCTCTTGATGGCATCGGTATGAATGTGGTAGTTTATCTTGGATAGTTCACGTTTTGCTGACCATGCAAGTTGCTTCTGTTCGTCTGCTTTAAGTCTTTGATACTCCTTGACAAGTAAAAGTTGAAAACGCGGACTAATCCACATACCAAAATGATAAGCAATATCCCTGTGGGCGTATGTCCCACCATAGCGGCCAGCCTTAGCCATAATGCCTATGGCTCCGGTTCGCTCAATCCATGCCTTGACAGACAAAACAAAGTTGTTGCTGCCTGCCGCATTCCTAATTGTATCGAATTCGGTACAATTAAAATTTGGGTTATACAGTTTCTCCCATTCTCCAAGGTATTCAATAGTACTTTTTAAGCTCATCCACCTGAATATGATGTGCTCCTGCATTTGGCTGTGAGCCATATCAGTTAGTGAGATATAGTCTTCGCTCTGAACGCTAACGACAGTAATTTCTGTATTCTCAACTTTTATCTTTGCCATGATTCTTGTTTTTGATAATTCATATTAATTGTTTAACATGAAATGAAAGGCTGTTTCATCTATTATGTAGAATTTTATCTAATAAATAGTGGACTATTCTTTTCGTTGATACAGTTTGATGCTATTGCCGTCGAAGGTTTCTTCGCTTGTGAGGACTGCATTTATAGGGATTTCTGGGGCGGCTACGCCTTGCTCTACGGTGAGATTTGGGTTTGTTTCTACTCGTATCTCGTCCCATAGATCCTTGGCAATAAATTGCTTCAGGGTTTCGGCTCCTCCCTCTACGATAAGCGATTGCTTTTTCTCTTTATATAGGTGTGCTAATGCGTCGTGAATGTTGGCAAATACTTTCCAGCCTTCAGGCTGATTACTTTCTTTTGCCATAGATGACGAAAGGAGCAGGCGCTCAGGGTTAGTGCCTGTCCACTCTCTTACGTTGAGTTGAGGCTTGTCGGTTTCAAAAGTGCCTCTGCCAATAAGTATGGCATCGTTCTCGGCTCTTAGCTTGTGAACAAGCATCTTTGTGAAAGGTGTTGATATGGCGAGAGATTCTTTTTGCTTCCTGTCAGAAGTTATTCTTCCGATGAATCCGTCGGCAGTCTGTGCCCATTTCAGTATTATATATGGGCGCTGGTGGGTATTGAAGGTTATGAATCGTTTGTTCGAGGCAATACATTCTTTTTCAAGAACGCCAACCACAACCTCTATGCCGGCTTCTCGAATGCGCTTAATGCCTCTTCCCTGCACTTGAGAGAATGGGTCAACACATCCGCAAACCACTCTCTTCACGCCTTTACGAATAATCAAATCGCAGCAAGGTGGTGTTTTGCCGTGATGCGAACAAGGTTCAAGCGACACGTATATTGTTGACTCCTTTAGCAGATGTTCGTTTTCAGGCTTAACAGATGCAAAGGCATTTACTTCGCCATGTGCTCCTCCGTAAGCCGAGGTGTAGCCTTCACCAATAATTCTTCCGTCGGCAGCAACAATAACAGCTCCTACCGAAGGGTTTGGGTTGGCATTCTGCAATCCGTTGGCTGCAATCTGCAGACAGCGTCTCATATATTTCTCGTCGATATCTTGTTGCTTATTCATTGATTATTGTTCTTTACTTCCTCTTCTTGACTTCTTTTCTTTTTGAATCAGTTCCTTAATGGCTCTGTCATAGTCACTTTCATATTGTATCATCTCTAATTTACGATATTTTTCAAATTCAGCTATGGCTTTCTTTTTGGCTTCCTCATGACTTATTGAACCATTATTGTTTAGTAACTGCCTGCCTGATAACAACATAAGATTGTCTAGTTTTTCTATCCAATCTGTCATTTTCATTGGAATTTGCTGTAATGCTTGCAATTCAGCAAAATCTAAATATTGTGAAACCAATAAATTTAGATAAGTTAATTCCTCTTCTGTTAGATAATTTTTAGCTATTTGCACATCTTCCTTGGTAATATAGTTACCTTTGAAATTAGTCATGCCAACCATTGGCTTTTGTGCATCTACTCGTTCGTAAATCACTTCTGCAGCTGTGTGCTGATGTGCGGCATAATGCAACTTGTTTTGTACTGTTGCAAAAAACAGATGTGTCAAGTTGGCTCTTGGGTTATAATCTATGCTGGTAGAAAATATATCTGTTACTTGTTGGTATAGGTTACGCTCACTGCTTCGAATGTCTCGTATGCGTTGAAGCAATTCGCGGAAATATCTGCTGCGGGTGCCTTTTAGTCTATCATCGTCCAAAGAAAACCCTTTTTGTATAAATTCATGAAGATGCCTAGTCGCCCATTTGCGGAATCTTGTTGCAACTTGTGATTTTACACGAAAACCAACGGCGATAATCATGTCTAAATTATAATGGGATATGTTTCTGTGCACGCTTCTGTTTCCTTCTTGTCGAACTAACAAAAATTTTTTGTGAGTTCGTTCAGGCTCTTGCTCTCCATCTGAATAGATTTGATTAATGTGATAGCTCACATCTTGTTGCGAGGCGTCGAATAACTCCATCATTTGCTCAACTGTTAGCCATACGTCCTCTCCCTCAAATCGAACATTGACCTGAGCTATTCCATTTTCATCTTGATAGATTAAGAAGGCTTCATTTCTTTTTTCTATTTCGTCTGCCATAGCTTTGAGTTTATTTGAACTAATTTCGTCTTGACATAAAATTAAATGAGTTTATTTTGTTCTGCTCTCGATTTTTCATATCTTTGCAGTATGACATATCAGGAACTTTGGAACAGATTGACACCCCTTTATGATGCAGGCGAAGCGAAAGCTATTGCCCGAATGGTGCTTGAATCTGAGTTTTCCATGACTCTTACTGACCTTTATACTGGCAAAGTTAATGAATTATCGGCAAAAGACCTCGCTTTTCTTGATGATATTTTCTCTCGTCTGGAAAAAGGAGAGCCTGTGCAATATGTGCTTGGCAAAGCAGAGTTTGCTGGCAGGGTTTTTCATGTAGAGCCAGGGGTGCTTATTCCACGCCCCGAAACAGCTCAACTTTGTCAGTTGGCAGAGGAAGAGTTGCAGAATAGTTTCCCTGTTTGCAATACCGCTTATCGTGTTCTTGATATTGGCACAGGAAGTGGTTGTATAGCAATCACGCTTGCCCTTGATTTAGCTGAAAAGAACAAGAAGGCAGAAGTGAAAGCTTGGGATATTAGCGACGATGCCTTGAAGATTGCTTCGGCTAATGCTTTGGCTTTGAATGCAAAAGTGTTATTTGAAAAGCATGATGCCTTGAATCTAAGTGAGCTTCCTGAGAGTGAAGAAAAATTTAATCTTATAGTTTCTAATCCTCCATATATTGCCGATGAAGAAGCCAAGGATATGGAGAAGAATGTAATGGAATTTGAACCCCATCTTGCACTCTTTGTTCCAAATGATGACCCACTTCGCTTTTACAGAGCTATTGCCGAATATGGCAAAAAAATGCTTGCTGAAGGCGGTATCTTAGCCTTCGAGATGAATTCGAGATTCGTTCGAGATATGGAGCAGATGCTTTCAGGCTTGGGATATTCCGAAATAAGAAGTCTAAAAGACGATTTTGGAAAATATCGTTACACTCTTGCTGTTAAGTAGTTTTGGGAGCAAAATGATAGGATATTAAGTAAATATTCTCTTTTTTTCTCGAATTAGAGAATTTTAGAATTTTGAGCATGCACCATTGTGTTTGTAGAACCCATACTAATGTGGTAACTTAAAAACTATTGTTCCTTCATGAATGCTTTTATTTTGTTTAAAGGAATACCAAAGTTGAAATTAGTGTCTTCAGAGAACTTTGCATAGTTTACTGCTTGTAGCTTTCCGTATCTGTCAATAATAGGACTACCGCTTGAACCTTGGAAAGTTGGGATACTATACATGATTCTTTGACCGTCTGGAATTTGAGTAACTTTTCCACTTGTCATTTGCACTTTAATACCTTGCTTTGTATTGGAAAGTGTAATGCCTGCGTTATAACCAATCATGAATAACTCTTGCTCTATTTGTAAGAATTCATGTTTGTTTTTGTCAAATGATGACAATATTTTGTCAAAAGTCCCTTCTTCGTTTTCTGCTTCTATAGAAAAGATAGATGCATCTTCTGGAGTTTTTTTGTTTTTAAGTTGTATGATGGCTAAATCTATATCTTCTTTTTCTGATGTTTTTGTAACAACGCAAGGATTTTTTTCAAGTAAATCATACATTTCTGATACATATGTGTCATTATATGAAATACCTAATTTAGAAACGGTTTCTATTTTTAGTTCGTCAAGAGAAATGTTTCCATCCATAATTTGGTCTCTACTTTCTTGTATGGAATTATAATTTGTTTGTATTTCTGCTTGTTGCTCTTTAATTTGGTTCAATTTATATTCATCAATATAGTAGTTTTCATCATTGTAATCGTAATATATACATGCTTTTTTTTGTTCTTCTAATTCGGAATATTGTGTTTGTAAAGATACTAATTGTTCATTGTAGTAGGCTTTAAATGCATCTAAAAGATTATTTAGTTGATTTTTCACTTCTGTTTTATCAATAGTGGGTGATGCGACATGTCGATTGGTCATTATAGATCCATTCTTGTCGATGAAAAAGCCAGTTCCAGAGATAGTTGCTTTTGTCAACTCTGTATAATCTGTATTGAAATTTATATTTCCATTATTGTCTAAACCACTAAAATATGTATAATTATTATTTGGCATTTTCATTCTAAAGTAATACTGATTAGTTATTAGCACTACACCAGATTTGTATTCTTCAAAGAGCTCCGCGGGATCTTTTTGAGTGCTGCATCCTGATAGGGTCAGAAGCATTACAATGATGGTATAATATACTTTTTCTTTCATAACATATAGTTTTAATTGTTGTGAAGTAAAAATAAGTCTGCTTTCAATAAGGCAAAATTATAAAAAAAAATAGATAATTGGTTCTTTTTGTATTCGAAAAGATATTTTTTGTCTGAAACATATTGTTAATACTAAAGTTTTGCAAATGAATTTATTTGAGATTTTAAAAAGAAGAAAATGTGTATGAA
>DGRY01000059.1 GCA_002391185.1 Prevotella sp. UBA4376 | reverse complement strand
ATATACTCATTTTTTTTCTATTAGCTTTTATTTTTTATTGAAAAGCAGCAAAAACACACCAGTAAGTTCACGAACACAGATTTTTATTTCTTCTGTGTTTACATAAAGTATGAAGTATGAACTTTCTATTAGCGCTGCTCCTTGAATGCTTTCCAGCCCTTATAACCAGAGTTAAGTTCCACAACTTTATATCCCTTTTCTGCCAATATTCCAGCAGCTTTTTTGCTTCGGTTACCACTTCGGCAATACAAGGCTATAGTTTTGTTTTGGGGTAATATAGACATCGCTGTTGTTTCAAAGTTATTGTTCATAACATCAATGTTTATTGCTTTTTCAATGTGCCCCTCTGCATATTCTTCGGGAGTACGAACGTCAAGACGCACAACAGCTGTGTCTTTAATGATTTTAGCAAAGCTTTTCGCATCTACACTTTTATAACCCTTTGACTGAGCATCGCAGCTTAAAAAGCCCAATACAACACTAAGAATACTCATAATTACAAACTTTTTCATCTGCTAAATTATTATACTGAACCTATATGATATTAGTCTTCCAAATCAATTTCTGCCTGAGGAATTTGAAGTGTTGCATTTTCTTTCACACCAAGTTGTTTGAGTTCATTGGCTTTCTGCACAATACTCTGACGGCCAGTATAGGCTTTTTTATAGGCATCATCGTAAGATTTATGAAGTGATTCTATATCCTTACCTACCTTGTCGAAACGCTTGACGAAATCCCCCACTCTCTTTAAAAGTTCTTCTGCAAGGTCATAGACATGCTTCTGATTCTCAGTTTGATTAAACTGCCGCCATGCGATCTGAATAATTTTTAGGATGGCCATGAGGTTTTGCTGACTGGTGATAAACACCTGTTTTTCAAAAGCTTCATTCCATAGTTTTGGATCTCGGGCAAGAGCCAACTGGAGAGCGCCCTCATAAGGAACATACATAATCACAAAATCAATGGCACGACGAGGACTCTTGATATATGCCGAATAGTCCTTGCGGGCAAGGCTATTGAACTGTGTTCTTATAGATTTCACAACATCATCGGCATATTTCTTTTTCATATCATCGGTTTCTGCATTGACATAGCTGAGATAGCTGTCGATGGTCATCTTGGAGTCAATAACAACATCCTCCCCATTGGGATAATGAAGAATAACGTCGGGAATCATACGTTTTCCGCTATCATCGTTGAGAATAGCATTACCTTTCTCATCGGTTATGGTTTGCTGCATGTCATAATCACGACCAAGTTGAAGTCCTTGAGAATCAAGGAGATTTTGAAGGGTAAGCTCGCCCCAATTTCCTTGAACCTTGTTGGCGCCACGCATAACATTAGCCAAGCGAGTGGCCGACTGATCTATCTTATCTGTTTTCTGCGCCATGAGTTCAAGTTGTTTCACAAGTGATGATGTGTTTTGAGTGGTAGCAGTATTTGTTTTAGAGATAGCATCCTGCAATCGCTCAAGGTTCTCCTTTAGCGGTTGGGTTATATGTCCTATAGACTCGCTGTTCTGTTCCTTGAGTTTAGAGGTCGTCTGCTCCATTATCCGTGTTGCCAAATTTTGGAACTGCTCGTTAGAAGTGCGCAACTGCTCCTGAAAGCGTCGTTCACGCAACTCCACCTCCTGCTGATGCTGTTTCTGCTGTTCTTCATTACGAGTTTGCAGTTCCTTGATAAGAATCTGATCATTAAGTTTTTCTTCCTGACGCTTCTTAGCCGAGAAAAGATAACCACAAGCTGAACCTATCAGCAAACCTACTAATATATATAATATAGCCATATTTTACACTTTGGAATTATGAATTAAAATTTTAAATTATTCATCATCATTCTTCTCTAATTCCTTTCGCTTATAGATATGCAGGCGATAGCGGTCATTCATCTCTATCCGCATAACTCGTTGCTCAGAAATGTTCTTACTTAGAGAAAGAGCTACATGTCCCATGGTACGTCTAAGATTGAGTTCTGCAAACGCAACACGAAAGCCATAACCAGCCTCATTGGACACAACCATCAGATCAACACCCAAAGGACCGTAATACACACCTTTAAGTTTACTTGAGACAACAGACTGTAATCTACTGATAATCTTACCCAACAACTCTACACTTACATAACGCGAGAGCATCTTGAGCTTATTATCCTCAGAATCAAGAATGTTACCTACATACTGACCATTAACAGTTTCAAAGAGCGAAAGGCCCTTATACTCAACAACACCTTCTTTATCTATATTAAATTCAAGACCAAAATCTTTAACTTTTCTATAGAAAGGTTCCACAGTGACAGCCCCTTGCGTTTTAAGTGTATTTTTTATCCAGCCTGTGATATTAGTCTGCTCGTAGTCGGCAGTATGAACATCCACATACCTCACGCCCCTACCGCTACTGCTCCAAGGCGCCTTGACAACATATTTATAGTTGCCTTCGCTATTCATCGAAGATAATATCGGAGCCAATTCCTCTAAGCTTTTTACAACATAGCTTACGCCAAGCACCAAACTGTCGATATTAGCAAGACCAGGCAGAATCTCATCTGTAAAGAAGACTCTACTGCTTGCCTGACGAATAGTCTCGGTCTGCTCTGCACTCCAAGGAGAGAGCCCACCAAAAACATCAGCTACAGCCCTATCCCACCCCCAGGCATCAACATCCACATGTTTAGACTGAAAATGCTTGAGCTGACCTGGTTCAACAAATTCTACATCAGGCATATAACGTGAGAAGATACGACTCTGTTGTTTCGCCTCCTCAACATTCTCTACCAGTACCTTATCGCCATCATCAGCCCAAAGAGCAGGAAGAAATTGTAAATCCCTGCGTAAGCGACGGGCAGCATGAGGAGGGGTGAACCGTTGAACTGTTGAACCAAGAACAATATCGTGATCAGGATTAAAAACACATATTTTCATGCTCACAAAGTTACTAAACTTTACCTTATAATGCCAAATGTAGGGATAAAAAATACAAAAAAAACAAGAATTTGTCAAGTTGACTTTGCAAATTTGAAATTTAGTATTATCTTTGCATGGAAATAATAAAATCAAAAAGTAAACCAAAATATGGAAGAGGCTTTCTTTCGGACACACGCTTACCTTGTTGAGCATACTAACGCACCAGTTCATCGCTCCCTTATGGATGAGATAAACTGGAACGATCGATTAATAGGTATCAAAGGTTCACGTGGTGTTGGCAAAACCACCTTCCTTTTGGAATACGCAAAAGAGAATTTCAGTCCTAACGACCACCATTGTTTATACATCAATATGAACAACTTTTATTTTGGTGGCAATGGAATATATGATTTTGCTGGCGACTTTGTGAAACATGGCGGAAGAGTGTTGCTCATTGATCAGGTGTTTAAACAGCCAGACTGGAGTAAGGAACTTCGTCGATGTTACGACGACTACAAAGACTTGAAGATTGTGTTCACAGGTTCAAGCGTTATGCGACTGAAGGAAGAAAATCCAGAACTTAATGGTATCGTAAAGAGTTACAACCTACGAGGCTTTTCATTCCGCGAATATATAAACTTGCAAACAGGCAACAACTTTCACCCCTACAGTCTTGAGGATATTATCAACAATCACGAGCATATATGTAGAGAAATTCTGCCAAATGTGAGTCCCATGCAGTATTTTCATGACTACCTGCATCACGGGTTTTATCCATTCTTTCTTGAGCACAGAAATTTCTCTGAAAATCTGCTAAAAACGATGAACATGATGACCGAGGTAGATATTCTGCTCATCAAGCAGATAGAGCTGAAGTATCTTACAAAGATCAAGAAGCTGTTCTACGAGATAGCCGAGGAAGGTTCGACCAAGGCGCCCAACGTGAGCAAGCTGGCGCAGG
>DGRY01000111.1:355-7378 GCA_002391185.1 Prevotella sp. UBA4376 | reverse complement strand
CTTGGACAAAGAAAGTTAAGCATCCTTCAGAGTTCACACAGCAGGGTGCAGACATCGATGTAGTTGTTCTCGACATCGATAAGGAGAACCGTCGTCTTAGCCTCGGTCACAAACAGCTCGAGGATAATCCTTGGGATGCTTACGAGAGTCTCTACACACCAGGTTCTGTACACGAAGGTAAGATTACAGAAGTTATGGACAAGGGTGCTGTTATCACTCTCAACGAGGGTGGCGAAGGCTTCGCAACTCCAAAGCATCTTGTTAAGCAGGATGGTACACAGGCTCAGCTTGGTGAGGAACTCTCATTCAAGGTTATCGAGTTTGTTAAGGAGACAAAGCGCATCATCCTTTCTCACAGCCGTACCTTCGAAGAGGGTAAGGACGAGGTTAAGCCAGCACGTAAGCACACAGCTGCTAAGAAGAACGACGCTCCAGCTATCAACAACGTAGCTGCAGGTACTTCTCTTGGTGACCTTGATGTATTGGCTGACTTGAAAGCTAAGATGGAAAAAGGTGAGTAATTAGAAATTATCTCCTTTATATAATATAAAAGAGCTTGCTTAAAAAAGCAGGCTCTTTTTTTGGTTGTATCAATTTAATTCACTACCTTTGCACACATAATTTTTAATACTCACGCGTTTCCATCCACGAAACGTATCCATTCAATTTATTTTTATACACTAACTATGTATAGTAAAGAAGAATTACTGTCTAATAGCGTAGAACAGCTTAAAGACATCGCCAAAACAATTGGTGCAGCTCTAACTTCTAAATTACGCAAAGAAGAAATAATATATGCCATCCTTGACAAGCAAGCTGAAGTTGAAGGAGATACAGCTCCCAAACGTCACCGCACGCGTATTGTCAAGAAAGACACAGACAGAGTATATAGCGTAAACGGCACGGATGGAGAAAACTTCGACTCTAAAAAGAATAAAATTCAAGCCAATGCTGATTCTCCTACCATTTTTAGTGAACAGGATATTGCAAATGCCGAGGAAGAATTAGCTGCTATACGAAAACATCGTGGACGCAAATCAAAAAAAGAACTTGAACTTATTGCCGCCGTTGAAGCAGCAAAAAAGATAAACAAAGCAGCAAATGAAGAAAAGCAGGAAGAAAGCCCTGCTGACGATTTTCGTGGCGGATATTCCGACGATAGAGCTGTTGCCGATGCCTCAGACTTCATTCCTGAGGCTGCTTTCGCTGCAGGCAACAACATGGATGATGACAACATAGACAGCGATGATCTTATCGCCAAGTTGCAGGCAAAGGTAAATGCACACAATGGCAATATAGAGGAAACAGAGGAAGCTGACATCCAAGATAATGTATGGGCAGGTGACCCTGGAGATGGAACCGATTTCATAATTGTTCAAGACCTTCCTATAGAAGACCAAGGAGCAGTTCCTAACTTTGATATGTTTGATAATCCTACAACATTAGGCGCAACAGCATTAGAGCCTGCAGGATATCAAGCACCTACTCCCAATGTTCCTACTCCACAATACGATTTTTCAGACATAGTTACAGCAAACGGGGTTCTTGAAGTTATGCCTGACGGTTATGGTTTCCTTCGTTCAAGCGACTTCAACTATCTATCTTCACCTGATGACGTCTACGTCGCTGTAAATCAAATCAAGCGTTACGGTTTGAAAACAGGTGATGTTGTTCAGTGCCATGTACGCCCACCTCACGATGGCGAAAAATATTTTCCACTAACAAGTATAGATAAAATAAACGGACGTGCTCCAGAAGAAATTCGCGATCGCATTCCTTTCGAGCATCTTACCCCACTTTTCCCAGATGAGAAATTTACTCTCTGCGGCGATAGAACAACAACAAATCTTTCTACCCGTGTTGTCGATCTCTTTTCTCCTATCGGAAAAGGTCAACGTGCACTTATCGTGGCACAGCCTAAGACTGGTAAGACCATTCTTATGAAAGATATAGCTAACGCAATAGCAGCCAATCATCCTGAAGCTTACCTAATGATGCTTCTCATAGACGAACGTCCAGAAGAAGTTACCGACATGGCACGTACAGTAAATGCAGAGGTTATAGCTTCTACATTTGACGAGCCTGCCGAGCGACATGTAAAGATTGCTGGCATTGTTCTTGAGAAAGCAAAGCGCATGGTTGAATGTGGGCATGATGTAGTTATATTCCTTGACTCTATTACCCGACTTGCAAGAGCTTACAACACCGTTAGCCCTGCCAGCGGTAAAGTTCTCACCGGTGGTGTCGATGCAAACGCGCTTCAAAAGCCTAAGCGTTTCTTTGGTGCAGCCCGCAACATTGAAGGTGGAGGTTCGCTAACCATCATCGCAACAGCCCTCATAGATACAGGTTCAAAGATGGATGAAGTTATATTTGAGGAATTCAAGGGTACAGGAAACATGGAACTTCAGCTCGATCGCAGCCTTAGCAATAAACGAATATTCCCTGCAGTCAATCTTGTTGCATCAAGTACACGTCGTGACGATCTGCTTCAGGACAAAACTACTCTTGATCGTATGTGGATCTTACGCAAGTATATCTCAGATATGAATCCAATAGAAGCAATGAACACTATTCACAATAGAATGGTAAATACCCGCAACAACGAGGAATTCTTGCTTTCTATGAATTCATAAAGCATTGAAAGTTGAACGATGAACGTAATGCTAAAGCATCTACTAAAGGCAATTGCGTTCAACGTTCAACTTTCAAAGTTACTTATTATTTACCAAATCGTTCATTAAGAAAATATCTGATTTCTTAATACCATTTTCTTCTAGAATAACTCTATCCCTATCGAAAATCGTCAACAAATCAATCTTCTCAATATTTTTCATAAGATAATTGCATAGCATATCAACAGCTGCATTTATATCATTTTGAAACCACAAGGCATAGCCTAAGTTCAAATAATCTTCTGATACTATGCCTCCTATTTTCATTATTCTATTATACAAAGACTCTGCCTCTATTGCCTTTCCCTGTCGTAAACAAGCCCATGCACGTGTACGCATTATAGCAACATCATCAGGATACTTAAAATCAAGTTCTGCCAATAAAGGCAATGCATTCTGAATATCTCCCGCCTCTACAAGTGAAGCCGCATTATTAAATAAATATTTTTTACTATCTGGATGATTCTCTCTCAAACGCTGATACAACTGAGCTGCTATCGAAGGCTTACCCGCTTTGAAATATACCTCAGCAGCAATATTAAGCAACTGTTCGTCATCAGTATGTTCTTCTATCACCGATTCAATATCCTTTATAGCCTCATCAAAATTTCCCAAATGAAGCATCACAGTAACATGAAGTTTTATACATTCAATATCATCCTCACTATAAATCATATCTAGGATTTCGTCGGCATGGAAATAATCTCCATGTTTAATAAAGAAACGAGCCAACCCTATCAACAACTGCCTACATTTTTCAAGATACATATAAGGAGAAATTCGACCTATAAAAAATCCATATCCTTCAGTATTTACATTAAAAATATCTGTAAATTCAGCACGATCATAATGTAAACGAAAGAATCTGTAAAGATTCTGTAGATAGATTCGGCGAACAAAAGCAGCACTATCCTGCTCCAATAAATCAGAAGCCAAAGGTGTAATCTGTCCCCCTTCCATCATCTCACGATAATCTGCCGGTATTTTATCTATTAGAGTATCTATAGCTATTGCCAAAGAATACTTATCAGAATCACAAAAAGGTCCATTTCCCAATAGCGTATCAACAATCTTTGAACCTTTTTTATATACCTCTCTCAAAGCTGGATGCTCCTTATAGAAAGGCATGAACCAATTGCACAAATCATTAAAGAAAGGAAAGCGCTTCATTTGAGAAAAGCCTCCGAAATAGATATCAGAACCACGTTTCTGCATATCCAGCATCTGCTTAAAACTCTTTTCCACTGCTTCCATATTTTTCTCATCAGCATCGGGATGCAGAATATCTTGAAGATGATCCTCTTCTTTCTCTTCTATTCCTAAACGTGTCATTCTGAGATTGTTATTTTTCATAAGATTAGGCATTATCTCCTTAGCAATCTCTTCGTTATCTTTCTCAGCTTCAGCACAGAAATATATTTGTTTCTGTAACTCATACAATTCGAACATTACATCATCAGAATGCATAACACGTTCAAGTTCCTTACGAACAGGAAATAGCTCACAAATATCATCCTTTATTGCCATCACCCATCCCACAAGGGCACGCTGTCGCAATTCTTCACCTGAAGATTTTATAAATACGTTTAATAATGTCTTAAATTTAAAGAAATCAAAATAGTTTATTGTAGAAAGAGTGATAGCCGAGATTAATACCAAAGCATCATTAACATCGATAGTTGGACTTAACAACAGTTTAGTATAAAATTCACAATCATCATTACGCCATTGATATGAAACTAAAACATTGTCAAAAATGCAGCTTATATTCTCTTGATGTTGTTTAATCAACTGGGCACCACGCTCGTCCTTGTCTGATTCGATCCCAAGAGAAAGCATTGCATAATCCTGTACATATTCTTCAAGGATTCTGCGCACATCATCATTCTGAATATACTTACGATGGCTACGTCTGTATGCTCCTGCATATACGCCTGTTTCCATAAAGCGTTGATACTTTTCTATATCACAAACCATGTTCCACATAGAAGCCAATAACTGGGCACACATAGCTTCTCTACCAGTATCTTTATAGCCTTTGAGCATATAATCACGAATCAGACTATAAGTACGCTCTATTTCTTCAAAACGTTCAGAAAGACTACCTATATTATGCTCCTGAATATATTTCCCAGTCTTACGGATAACAGCTCCTAAATTTTTTGCTTTTAGGTCGTCAACAACCTTCAACAACAATTCGTTGTGATGATTCATAATCAAAAATCCTTAATCTTATTTATATCAGACTGCAATGGAGAAGAAGCATGCTTGAAAACTATCTTTGGTAAAGCCTTTACAGTTCTCTCATCGACTTTCATATATTTCTTTATCAATTCAGAATAAGCTTGTAAACCATTTTTATTGATAGAATCGCATGCTGCATTATAGATTCTGGTAAATTCTTTCAATTGTTTCTGTCGGTGAACATCCTTCATTTCATCTTCACGAAAAACAAAAACACCCAACTGAGCATTCATTTCACGACTGTCGGCAATTACATTATGCCCCATTAATCTGGCTTTAGTTGCCTGAGGCTCAGTAAGCCATAAAGCATCCATCTCATTATTAAGTAACATATGAAGACGTACATTCACGTTATTTATCTGAATGCGAAACACCTGAGCCTTGGTTTTCACAGTATCAAGAGTTTTATCTGTGAGAAAATCTGTTGCAGAAAAGCGAGTCATAGCAACCATCTTATCGCCAAGTTGATTCAGTTGCCTAATACGGGCCGTGCGATTAGCAATCAACTGCCAATAGCTATTGGTGGCCGAGAAATATCGCAAGGCTATACCTTTTTTCATCATCTTGTTTGCACGCACAAGGTCAGTAACACTTCCTTCCACCCTGTTTCTTATAACAGCTGTATCACAATCCATCTGCGATGCAAAGACGCGCAATCTAAGATCAAGCTTAGTACTATCATAAAGCATACCTTCTTTCATAAGATACACCGGCAAGCAGTCAAGAGTTGGCATCACGGCAACCTTTAACGCCAAAGAATCTTCTCTTGCCAAACGTAACCTTTCGGCTCTTGTAATACGCTTTTGTTCCTCATAGGATTTTCCACATGCAAAAAGCAAGGAAACACCGAGTAACAATAAAATATATGATTTTCTGATTTTCATTTTACAATGGGAATATACGTTATGCAAAAGTAATAAATAATTTTGTAACTCAAAAAAAACTTAGTACTTTTGTAAAAACAAGAAATAACACATAATGACAAAAGACAAGATTGCATACGTATGCAGCAATTGTGGACAAGAATCTGCCAAATGGATAGGAAAATGCCCCAGCTGTCATCAATGGAACACATTCAAGGAAATACGAATTTCCGCTGACACAGGTAGCATGGCTGCAAAAAATGCAGCACAGATGATTAGAAAAGCAGATACACATTCACATGCCCCCATACTTCTTAAAAACGTGTCTGCCCACGATGAACCACGCATCGATATGCACGATGGTGAATTCAACCGCGTCCTCGGGGGTGGTCTTGTACCTGGCAGTATAGTTCTTCTAGGTGGCGAACCTGGTATCGGGAAAAGTACCCTAACGCTTCAAACCATTCTTAAAATGAAGGAACGTAGAATTCTCTATGTCAGCGGTGAAGAAAGTGTTCATCAACTAAAAATGCGTGCCGACCGTCTTTCTGTTGAACTACCTAACAATGTACAAGTCTTATGTGAAAATTCTCTCGAAGACATTTTCGACTGTATAAAAGATGTAAAACCAGAACTCGTTATTATAGACTCCATCCAAACCATAGCCACCGCAGAAGTGGATTCATCAACAGGAAGTATCGCTCAGGTACGTGAATGTGCTGCGGCTCTACTACGCTTCGCCAAGTCAAGTTCTACACCAGTAATCCTCATTGGACATATAAACAAAGAAGGAAGTCTTGCCGGACCGAAAATTCTTGAACATATCGTAGACACCGTCATACAATTTGAAGGTGACCAACACTACATGTATCGAATACTACGTTCTATAAAAAACCGCTTTGGAAGCACATCAGAACTCGGTATATACGAAATGCAACAAAACGGATTGCGCGAAGTATCAAATCCATCTGAGCTTTTGCTCACACAAGACCACGAAGGACTTTCAGGCATAGCTATATCATCAGCCATCGAAGGCATACGCCCATTCCTTGTAGAAACCCAAGCACTCGTTTCATCTGCTGCCTATGGCACGCCACAACGTTCAGCTACAGGCTTCGATCAGCGCCGCCTCAACATGCTCCTCGCTGTACTCGAAAAACGAGTAGGCTTCAAGCTCATACAAAAAGACGTATTTCTTAATATAGCCGGTGGACTAAGAGTCACCGATATGGCAATGGACC
>DGRY01000111.1:0-238 GCA_002391185.1 Prevotella sp. UBA4376 | reverse complement strand
GGTTGGTGCATGGCAGGCGAAGTAGGCTTATCTGGCGAAGTGCGTCCTGTTGACCGTATTGAGCAACGAGTGGCTGAAGCTGAGAAATTAGGATTTCAGCACATGATAATTCCTCAATACAACCTCAAGGGATTCAACCACTCAAAATACAAAATAGAATTAGTACCAGTAAGAAAAGTTGAGGAAGCACTACGTGCCCTATTTGGATAATAAATAAAAGTTGTAATTCAAAATAAAT
>DGRY01000090.1 GCA_002391185.1 Prevotella sp. UBA4376 | reverse complement strand
TGCCATAATCTTGTGTAGTTGGTTATTGGTAGGGAATGTGCGTCCACATTCCCTGTAAGACTTTTACCAATTCAGACACGATAATTCCGTGAATAGTTGTTCCATGGCTTGCGCTTTTGCGTTAGCGTTAAACGGTAGCCTTTGGTTGTTATTCGCGCAGGTGTGGTCTGCACTATCCGCCTCTATGGCCGCACGGCACGCCCTGTTATTTTCCTTCATCAGCCGATGTTACTCACTTGGTGGTTGCATACCCCCACTGCCTTTACGTCCCTAAGTGGCTTCGACGGCTTTCGCATGCTCTCTTTATTAAGGAGTGAGAGGAACCGAAATTGCTAAGTGCTTGAATATCTCCCGCCTGCCGCACACGATTGTACTTCTCATTGGTGACACAGGACCGCACCACGTGGTTTCAGGCCGGTACATGGTGGAGAACTGACCTCGGTTGTTACGTCATCAGAACCTTTCGCGCCCACTAAATGGCAACTGACAGGCGTGGGCACCTGCAGCGAACAAACTTGGTTTGTTGTTCCCCACATGCAAGTGGGGAGAAAGACTACTTGTTACTTGGCTGCTCTTTGAGCCATGCTTTTTTCTGACGAGCTGTAGGATTGAGAGCAATGCAATCTGCTTGTTCTGAAACGAAATCGTAAAAGCTAATGCCAGTGTCAGCGAGACATGCTTCGTGGAATGGAATAGTATCACCACCCTCGAATGGCTCAATATCGTAGCCATAATCATGTACGTTGTCGGTGTTAAAAGCTTTCACGTTACCTTGATACTCTCTGTCCCAAACGAACTTGATGCCAGCATCCTTCGCCTTCTCAAACAGGGCTGCCATCTGCTTGATGATAACCCATTGTGGAGGTGTCAGATTGATACGCTTCTGAATGCCTTCCTCAGTGAATACCTCGCCGTCATCGTCTGTAATCTGATACTCGTTGAAGGAATAGGCGTCCTTTCTATTCTCCCAGAAGTTCTTAGGAATGTTGCCGTCAACCAAATACCACTTCGCATACGTGTCGCAGGCAATGGAGTTGATGACAACGGGAATTTCATTGGCACCGCCTTTCTCGAATATCCATACCTTGATGTAGCAAGACTGCTTTCCGTCCTCTTCATCGACAACACCACAGCAACATTCTCTCAGCCTGTCATCGACAAACCTCAGAAGTTCATGAGTTTGATAGCAATCCGTTTTCTTTGGATCGTCGCTCTCGTAAGCTTTTGAACTCTGATAAAGAGAGAAGGTGTCTGTTTTCAGATACTCCTTTCCGCTTTTATCAGTGAGCACCGTTGTTACGAGCTGCTTCTTGAAGTCAACGCTAACAGATGTTACAGTGACGAAAACAAGTCCGTCATCAGTTTTCAGATAGCCCTCAGTGTTTCTTCTATAGAAACGATACGTGGTTACCGGAACTTTTGCGCATTCTTCTACGCATGGATTCTTTTCTGCTTTCATAATTCATTACTTTTTAGGGGTTAATAAAATGTGTGCCGTGTCCTTTGCACGGCTTAAGACTTCATTTGTACCATTCGGGATGCTTTTTAATAAGATAGAGATTGACAATGACCAGGACAATAACTATTGGTATCGTCCATATGCCAAGTGTCAATGCGGCAAGGAAGAAACACCAAGCATATTTCGCAATATTCGTCATGCCTGTTGTCCCTGCTTTACGTAGCTCTTGAAGTTAACCTTCTTGAAGGAACGCCATGCCTGAGCCTCAGTATCAAAGTACGTTACAAGGTCAGGGTTCGGCTCTTTGTTAGGTTGACTTGTCACATGAGCAATGACAACTTCCTGCTGAAGCGTACCGAAAGCCTGTCGTGTGGTTCCATCCTTCTTAAGATAAAAGAACTCCACCACGCGGTCACACATTTCACGTACACACTCGGCAATCTGCTTTGCCTGCTCTTCACACTCAGCCATTGGTCGGCCTGTCACTTCGTGGATGCGCTTAGCATCTTTTTCTACTGCATTTGTTTCCATATTCCTATAAGTTTAGGGGTTAATCGTACCATTTCGTTGGTGTCAGCGAAATGGTGTCAGACTACTTTCTGATAAAATACTCTATGCCAGAGTGTACCAAGATGTAGTGCGTCTTTGTCTGCTGACAGTCACCTTCCCACGGATTGTAGAAGTTCAGGCACAGCGACTCATAGAGCGAGGGAATCTCTTTCTTTATTCGGGCAACAAGCTTCTTATAGCTGCATTTCCTGGCTCCCTTCATCAGAGCATTCCACTTTGTGATGTTTATCTGAGTGCAATTTGTTTCGTACTCCATGGCTCATGATTTTACGTGTTGGTCAATATAAGCCTTAGCATCCCAAAGAGAATCGTGCATCTTGACGATGTTTCCACCGTCACTATTACACATGTTCTGCTGCTCAAGATCGTCGGTAAAGCAGAGAGGATAAACACTCTCGCCCGGCTGTGTTCCGTACTGGCGTATTTCTACGCCTTTGTGCATGATAATGTGTGGCATATTCCTAATGTATTGGTTTGTGGTGCCCACCATGCAAGGCAGGCTAAAGGCTACATGTTGTTGAGCTGTTCAATCATACGCTTCACGGCATACTTTGCGTTGACGGTAATCTGACGCTGCCACGCTGAGTTTGAAGGACTCCATTTGAAAGCATTGCTCTTCATGAGGCTGATGACGTTCGGGGCTGGCTTTCCATCGAAGATGAAGCGGTAGCGTTCGTCACCGAATGCAACAACAAGCTTTCCCCACTTGTATTCGTGAACCTCGTCACCACCTCTTGCACGCTCTGCCATTGCAGCATGACGCTTGATTTTGGCTTCCGTGTCCTTTATGGTGGCAAGATTGTTCCTCAATGCGTAGTCAGCATATCCGATACGTCCGCAGAAATCTGGCTCCATCAAGTGTATTGCATCCTGTTCGCTATGACCAAGGGCAACCAACTCGTCAACCTTTTCAACCTCTGCAAGATTCTTGTTGCGAATGATTCTGTTGGCCGCTTTCATCATCTCCTGGGCTGCAGTCAAGCTGTCAAGCTTTTCTTGCAGACGTTCGACTTCGGCCCAGCCAGTCATGCGTTCTTGGCGATTGCAACGTTTGATGACCTTTTCGGCCCACTTATCAAGACGTTCGCGTGCATTACGTTCGTACTGGTCATTCTTCTGCTTGCGTCGTAGCTTAGCAGCCGTCCAACCACCTGCACCCGTCACCATCTGAGATACACAACGGCTCATAGCATAGAGCCATTCTTTGTATTTGCCGATGTACTTATCTTCGTACTCGTCACGTACCTCTTCGGGAAGTTGCGCAAGAAACTCCTGCAACTCAGATTCCAAAGCGTCCAGACGATGCTCGCCCCAACTTTCCGGGTCCATACTAATCATCCGTCCGCTACTTACTGCCAGACTCTTGATGGCATTTACTTTTTCTCTTCTTTCCATATTCTTTCAGTTTTAAAGGGTTGTTTGTGCGGCCCATGCAAGAGCCGCGAGAGATTACTTGAATTTTACTCTTCGTTCAACAACGAACTTACCTTTGTTTGCTGCCTTACCTTTGTCGATAGCTTCACCCCGTGAGTCGCTTTCTCCAATGAAGTAACGGCCCCACCTCGGATTGTCCGTAAATGTGAGCCACTTGACCTTACCCTTTGGCATAGCTATTGCTCTTTGATTCTGAAAAGAGAACAGCGTACCTTGGTCTGAATGATTACCATGTCAGGAACAAGGCCGTTGAGATTGCTCACATCGTACACCTTACCCATCCGGGATTCGTAGCGCGTACTCTCAGAGGTAAAAAGCTGCGCCCAACAAAGACGTTGCTTAGCGAACGCACAAAGATGCTCCAAGTTGCCAGCAGAGCCGACAAGATGAAGATTTGACCTTAATAATTTCTCCATATTCTTTAATGTTTGGTGAATAGCGGAGCCGTTCAAGGCTCCTAAAGACTAAAGCTTACCGATTAGATAGTCTCGCTCACTACGCTCAAGCTCCATGTCATTATACAGCTTGACCTTGATGATGAAATCTATCGTGAACTCTTCCTCAAGAATATCGTGCAAACGTACTTCGTCGTCGATATTCTCAATAATCTTACGACCCAGAGATTTGTGAGTCTCTTCCTTGTCAGAGAGGATGCGCTCATTCTCTTTCTTAATGGCCTCAATCTCGCTCTTGTATTTGTTCTCGATGGTGCCGAGGTCGCTCTGAGCCTGCAGCAACTCTTTCGTCTGCTTGCAGAATGCTTCGGCCAACTCCTTGAACAGCGGATTATCCTTTTCTTCAATCCAATGCTGGCAGAAGGCATCCTTTTGCATCTTCACGTTGTTGTAGATGTTCTCTACATCTGCATATTCATCTCCTGAGAGCTTGATATGCGTCCTGTCATAAAACTCTGATTGTAACATACTCGTATTGTTTTGGTGAATAGTTCAGTTTAGTGTGCGCTAAACTGAAAATAGAGCTACATCTGAATAATGTTCAGAGTGAACGTAGTAAGATCGTCAGCTTTCTGACGTGCTTCTTTCTCGGAAGGGAAAATGTGCGCTTTCTCCTTATGCGGAGTAAACGTCGGTCCCCAACAAGGAGGCTCTGTCGTGTAAAACAAGTCCTCGTACTTGATAGCAAATCCTTTTGGCATAATCGTTCAATTTGGTTATTCGTTCGGGCCACACAGCCCGAGAGAGACTAATTATTCCAAGCGTACCACGCTTCATTCATCATCTCAACGAGATTCTTGCAGCATTCCTTGAGGTCGTGCTCCCCATCATTAGGGAATGGCTTGTATAACGTGTCGCTCACCGTCGTATAGTCGTTGTGTGAGCAACTGACAGAACCACCAACACGATTGATGACTTTGAACTGATAGCCACCAAGCATTAATACAATGGTTTTCATTCCGTTGTGTAGATTCAAAGCCACAGTAGTAACGCTGCTGATGATGGCATCCTGCTTAATCTCGTCACAGATGTCATAGATTTCGTCCTCAAAAATCTCAGCGAGGATTTCCTGCAATTCTTGTTTATTCATATCCGTTCATTTTATTGGTTCATAGCAGCACAGGCAGGCGAACGAACGAATAAAACCCACCCATGCCAAAAGACTTTACGATTCGTAATTGATTGGCTGTATCTTCATGCGCCTGCAGAATGCTTGCGCCCAGCCACGGAAGGAATAGTGATTGCTGACGCGACGGTAGATTTGCTCTCCATCCTTATTGACACGCACAAGACGGCCAACACACCAAAAACCACAATCCTTGATAATCTTGTAAGTTCCGTATATCATATTTGTTCGATTTGGTTTGTGGTGGTGGCCGTTCAGCCACCGAGAGACTAAAGTGAGAGCAATTCCTGGCCCGTACGCTCGTTGATGAAACGGCATCCGGCAATCTGATAGGCTTGTATCTCCAACTGTTTCAGAAGGTCAACATGACGCTTACTGACGATTCCTACATTCTTGAGGTCACGGACAGCACAGGTGACAGAGGCCACCTTGTCAATGGTCATGCGCACAATCTTATGCGCTCCATTCTTGAGAGTGATGATACACTTGAAAATTGCAGTCGTTTTGAATAACTTGTTCTGTTTCATAATTCATTCATTTTTGGGGTTAATAACTATGTGGCTCCATCAGGAGCCGAGAGACTTAGTAGATGCGTAACACCACCTCTTTGAGGTCAAATTGGTCATAGGTAATGTAATGAGACAGACCAAAGCCATGACACAGCTCGATAAGCTCAGGCCACAGGAAGAGATTTGCACCCTTCTCTGCATTATAGATGTCAATACTCGGACCACCGATGTCATCCTTGTTAAACTTGAAGTTAAACCTGTTGTGATGGTCTGACTTTTTGTTACCTTTGTAGCCGCTGTGCTCTCTGAGAACACGAGCTAACATCTGCAATTTCTTTAACTTATCCATATCGTTCATTCTATTTAGTGAAACATGAGCGATTTTTGCAGCTTTTTGCCACAAAAATCAATGAGACTTTGTTAATCAAATGCTCCAAGAATGAGAGCAACCAGGATGGTGCCAAAGAACATGATACATGCACCAGCCCTGATGGTGACATCATTAATGCCAAAAATGTAGATGATGGTCAACGCGATAACAGCACAGATGGCAAAGCTAATCAGAGTAATAATACTCAGACTCAAGATTGTTCTCGAGATTTGCAGGAATTTCTTCATAGTCGTACATTTTAATTGGTTTGTGGTGCAGCCGTTCGGCTGCGAGAGACTAATAAAGTGCCGTTTCTTCCATGAGACGAGCGTAAATGTCGCTCTTCGTGTAAGCCGTGTTCGTCACATCACTCATGTTGTGCATCCTGTCGTGGTCCTTCCAATACCAGTTCTCGGCAATGTGGCGACGTATGATGCTCTCATAAGTCTTGCGATAATAACGAGCAATAATCATTCTCACAGGGTGCAGGATAATGCCTGCAATCATTCTAAAATGCTTTTTCATATTCGTAAAATGTTTGGTAAATAGTAAGAGAGAGCGGAGGTAATTCCACTCTCTCCCGTAGTCTCTCCCTCTTCGTTCTTTATCGTCTTTCGTTCACCTGGGACTTTCCTGACAATGCAGGCCGTCGTTGCCCCAACCGAGGGATATGGCAGATTTGGTCATCTGCCAGGCCATTCTTTATGCTGAGGTCTCTCACCTCGTAATATCTTTCATTGCAGCCGTTCGTCGTACTCTGCAGCAAGATTCCTGCATCCGTCCAGAACAACATCTAATTGTCCTATGGCGGTGGGGTAATCGTACTCCATGAGCACACGGCCCGATTCATCCTAAAGTGATTAAATGTGTTATCGTACCTTTCGACGGGAACCACCACGAATTATCCTCTGATAAATCGTACTGCATTTCTACAGTCGTACTCGAGATAGGTAGCCAACTCTATATCGTACTCGCAATCAACTGCGAGAATCAATCGTAATATATGAATATGATTTTTTCTGATCGCTCCCAGGCCTACTACATTCGACCACTTCGATGACTCACCACCGCACAGAGTGTCGCGTTGTTCGCTCAGGCAGCGGCTCTATTCGTTCGTCGTACTCGTTCAGCAGGCGTACTGCTGAAATGATGAACGCTCTCCGCATTTTCCTGCATCAGTGTTATGTCCTACGACGATTCGTTGTGCAACAATCCCTCGTCGTACTCCCTATTCAGGAGGTTTCCGCAGACATATCTTTATGCAGGCCCTTGCCCGTGCTGTGTGTTAGAGGCTTGCAACTCTCACCCCGAAGGATGGCCACATTACATGCAGCACAATCGTACTGCATGTGCTCTGTGTTATGATATGAAGAAATCGAAATTCCTAATATCCTTGCCCTGTCGTACTTCCTTGAGCAATCTCAGCAGGGAACCATACGTTAACCACGTTATCAGCATATAGTCTCCGCTATCGTTCACCAGCTCCGGAACAATGCCCGGGAAATGTGTGCTCGTTCGTAGATACTTGGCACGGAAAATCTCTCCGTCGTGCTCCGTTCGTACTGTTATCTCGTTCGGGAACTCTATCAGGTGCGGAGCGTAGGGAATCTTTCTCTCTATAGCGTCACAAAGTCCGCGTCGCTCGTACTCGTTTCTCTTTCCCTGATGGAAACGAAGCTGTCTGACAGCCTCGTTCCTCTTGAAATTCTTCTCGTACATATCCGTTCGGTTTAATTGTTCAACGTTCAGTGTTCCATAAGCTAACCATTGTAACTTTGTCGAAAATCTCTACGGTCAAGCTGCCATTTCCTTTCATTGCAAGGTGTCTGCCTGCCAATTCGTTCACGATGGATAATCCGAGGATTTTTCCCTGCCTGATTGTCCGGGCTTCATAAGTAGCCCATCCGTTCACGACGACATATAATTTGCTGCCGTCTTCCTGTCTCTGCTGACGCAGATTCCTGAGCCAGTCGATTCTCTGACTCTCAGCCGTTCGGCCTCTCCTGCTGACAAACGTCATTCGTTCGTTCATCAATCGTTCGCTCTTGTTCATCGTTCGTTCGTTTTATTCGTTCGTTCGGGCTGTTCGTTCGGCTCGTCCGATTCTCCGTGCTCTGTATTTGTACGGGCTTGCAACCGTCAGCCCTGGCGGACTGGCTACATTACGGATGGAATAGGGAATAAAAAGATAGGGCCGGAATTTCTTCCGGTCCCATCCTCTTGGAATTGTGGGGGAATTACTCTCCGAGCAGGGCCTGTAGTTTGGCGATGTATGCTGCTTTTTCCTCCTTCGTCATCGTAGCGAAAGCTGTCAGACCACCTTCTGCCATATTTGCGACCTTCTTCTTAGCGCCGTCCTTCGCGTCTTGATAGCGGGCAAAAGCGTTAACCACTGACTTAACGCCGCGAGCATCACCAATGACAAACGGGCGCTTGTACCACTGTTTGCCGGCGAGATTGTCAACACGAACGGCTTCCGTGTTGAGGTTTTCCCACTCTTCACGTGTTGGCAGTGGTGTGCCGTCGGCCTTCGTGCCGTCAATTGCGGGCTGGGTGTATAACCAGTAAATTCCTTCCTCCTTCTTGCACTCTGTGAGAACTGCGCTAATCTCGTCTTCGTTCTCGTTCAGTGCTGCACAATAATGCTCGACTGCGTGATTTGCCAGGTAAGCGTTCAGAATCTCCGACTGGGAAAGCTCGCTACCGCTTTCGATTGCGTTCTTTACGTTCTCTACATTCTCGACATGGTTGTCAGTTTGCTTGTTGTTAGCCATATACTTTGTGGTTGCCGTGTTCCAATCTCTTGGCGGGCTTGCAACCTTCTGCCTCTTTGGTTAATAATAAATATTCATCTTTTGTATTACAAAGATAGTGAAAAAAAGCGATATTCGCAAATGTCATTTTTCTTTACAATAGGCATTGTGTAACGTATTGAAAATCAATACTTTACAGTGTTTCAGCTTTTAACGTGTGCACGCACACAATAGTAATATTTGTTAAATGTTTTGATATATTAGTTAAATTATTTTGCAATTACCGGCAGCATCAGAACCAAATGTTAACAACCATGCTTGGAGTGTTAACTATGTTAACGAATTATAATAAAATAGCTGCCTGACGTGTTGCATCTTTTTACTGCGTGAAGTAATTTTGTAAATATTTCAGAAAATCGTGAAAGCGTGTAATTTATTGATATATAGTAGGTTATAACGTGCTGAATGAATATGCAATATATTAGTGAATAGGTATGCAAAAATATTGTCAAGAAATCGGAGTATGTCAGTCTGTCGTCATGATTTTTCATGACTGACAAGGTGGCGCGAACTGCAAAAATTTGTTAAACCAAATATATTAAGTTAAAATGTGTTAACATTATATCCTATGTTATTGGGTATAATATCGGATATTGTGTTAAACTTGTTTAAATAAAGGGCAGGACACTTAATTTTAATGAATATTAAGATATTATGTTAACAAACGTTTAACACCCCACCACCCCCTATTTTGGCACGAAATTTGCGCCCCAGTCACCTCAAAAATATTTTTTTCCTATTTTTTCAGCCCTTTTTAACAATTCTGAGCATGAACGATACCGAAATTTTTACATTTTTGATGATGTCACGATTTCGTTCATAAAAATGTGGTATAAATTTGTCATCAGGGAATATCGTTCATTAAAAAATCCTAATATTTATGGGGTTTTGTGAATAAAAATGTATGATATGAAAGATTTTGTGTATTTTTGCATCGGGTTTAGTTATGTTAAGATAGGTATATTAGCGAGAGGGGCTTAGTTCCCGGAATTATCCTTCAAATCGTCCTTTTCGTTCATATGTAGTTATCTATTTGTTCTGTATTCGCTAAGTAATGGCCAAGTATGGTACTGGCGAATTAGTACGTTTCAAGGCATCTGAGTTATTGGTGTCTGCTGGTAGTGGTTCTGTGAAGATAGGGACCGACGGACTGGTAGGCAGGATAACTGGTAGTGTTGAGACTACGGGTGAAGAGACGAAGTACTATGTAGAGGTGAAGTTGCCTGATGGTACTTTTGCTGGTGTCTCTGATGTTACATTGAAGTTGACCGCTTTGGAAAGCCAGATTCAAAGTGAGAAAGAGCACTTAGTCAAGCGTGTCTTTCCGATTTTTGATGTAGACGCTGAGTTTGCCGATGTATTGAAGAAGTGGGAGAATACCCGTCCACTCAGATGCTATATCGGCATTGATTTGGCGAAGCGTCCTTTGGGTCCGAACGAGAAGGATATGATTCGTAGCCACTTTGATTTCAAGCCGAGCGAAGAGACGTTGAAGAAGATTCGCGAGATGGCCAGGACTGGTAACGAGCATCATGCCGATGGTCTTGTGCCTGCTGATGGTGGTGACAAGAAGATGTCGAAGTCTCGCTGCGTCAAGTTGCTGGAGTCTTATCGTGCCGAGCGTGATAAGGTGAAGAAGGGCCGCAAGTTCGAGCGTTGTCTTCGTGACAGTGTTGTTGACGAGGCTTTGGAGCGTGCCATTGAGTTATTGAAGGGAGGTACGGAATGAAGCCAGTCAAGTTTGCCGAAGCGAACGCTACGTTTGGTGCCAATCAGCCGGAGTACCAGCCTTTACCTGCTATGGTTAATGGTGATGTTGTTGTTTCCTGTTGGGAGCTGACTGATGAAGAGAAGCAGCAGGTGATGAAGGAAGGAAAGGTTTGGTTGGGAGTGATGACTTTCGGGCAGGCTTTGCAGCCAGTGTTGCTTACCTGCAACAAGTCTGACATCATCCCGAACGAAACTATATCTTTAAATACCGAGGACGATGGCAAGCAGTAAAGATTTCATAGAAGTCCATGCGTTGGTTGACGGCTGCATTTGTGCCATTCGGTCCGAGTGTATAGAGTCCGTGGAGTCCTACAAAGAAGAGAAGGGTGAGTATGGTGCGGTGAAGCCAGCTCATACCGATATAAACTATAGCGGCCACTGTCTTAGTGTAGTGGAGAGTTACGAAGAAGTGATGAACATGATTTGGAACGCGGAGTTATGATAACAATCTATTGTACTACAGAGCATTATACAAGTCCGTCTAAGATAACCGACATGCGCAACATGAGCGAACGGGAGCTTGCATCTCTGTTTAATAGCGATCCGAGTGCACTTATATTCGTTGCTCCACATGGAGATAGCGTGTTCAGAAGGTTGTTTATAGAACCTCACTTAGAAGATGGTTACGTCCATGAGGGTGTTTTTCAGGCATCTTTATGTGGCAAGGTTTGCGATTATAGAATTGTAGAGGACATCAATTCAAAAAATGCCAGAAGAAACTATAAATCAAAAATTTCAGAATTATGATTGCGAAAGACAGAATTTTCAAGAAAGGTGATGTGATTGTCAGTGGTCTGGGCAATGTCCGTATATTTACTGGCGAGTGTTATACTGGTAGTGATGTGTGCTACAAGGCTCTTGCTCCCTATTGTGAGTCCGATTGTCCTGCTGGCACCGATATGCGCTATGCGCGTCATGCTTCCAAGCGTGAGAAGAAGCGTTTCTTCCAAGTGTTAGAGGCCAACGGCCTCAAGTACGACGCCAAGACGTGTACCGTTAATGCTGGCGAGGAATATACCCCGGAAGATACGGAAAACTACACCGTAAACCGCTATAATGGCGAGGCAATGCCGTTCAAGGTGGTGAAGAAGCGTGTCCGTCCTACTCTCCATCAGATTCGCTTACTGGAAGAGAAGGTGAAGTTACTTGACGAGATTATCAACACCCACTGCAAGGAGAAATCGGAGTTGAAAGACCATCTGGACGATGTTAAGGGCTGCAATGAGAAGATGGCCAAGGATTTGGCTATTCTCCGAGAGGACAACGAGAAGTTGAAGGCTATGAATACCACCCTTGAGCAGTCCAACAAACTCCTGGAAGCCGAGTTGACTCTGCAGAAAGGCCGTGTCAGTGAGTTGGCTCAGTCTGACAAAGAGGGTAAGGAATATATCGACTATCTGCTTAGCCGTGGCCTATATGCCCGTATTCTCAACTTGAAATAACAATCGGTATGGAAGTAGCTATAAGTCGGTAGTCTGACACTGGTAGAGCGACGTCGTGCACGTTAGGTTGGGAGTTCGAGTCTCCCCTTCCATACGAAATGATAAAGAAATGACAGATAGTACAGTTATCAATCAGATATTTGCGAGTCTCTTGCAGCTATGCACTGGCGGCGACTATAATTTCGAGAAGTTCAAGGGTAGCTGGGGCTACAGGACTTCCGTGGCCTACCAAGAGAAGAAGCTGGACTTTATCGAGAAGATAAGGAATATGGCCAAGGAAGCCGCTATCAAGTATTACGATGGCAGTTTCTTCCTCTTTGACGGCAAGATATATGTCACCATCCGCGAAGAGCTGATAGTGACTGCCTACGACCTTCTTTTGGAGCATCTGAGGATAGTTCCGATGATTGGTGAGAAGACCGTCTGCAAGAAATACTTCATCGACAT